>JANMEM010000472.1:0-13109 GCA_031376985.1 Hyphomicrobiales bacterium | reverse complement strand
GGTGCCTGCTTCGGGAATGGACACACCGCGCAATGCGGCCATGATTGCGAGTGCTGTGATGTTCGAGGTCTTGCCCTGATCAGTGCCCATGCCCAGCGTAGTGTAGCGTTTCAGATGCTCAACAGAAGTGTAACCTTCTTGATGCGCCTGTTTGATGTCGTTGAGAGTCACGTCGTTCTGAAAATCGACAAAGGCCTTTTTAGCCGGCTGCCTGAGTTGCCATGCCTCCTCAATGGTATAACGCCTGTCGTCCCGCGTGATGGGTGGTTCGACGACTAACTTCGGCAATTTCACCCCGACAAACTGCAAAGCGGACACCGCTGCTGAAATGCCGTCGCGAATGCTGGCCTGCAAACCGAAATGTGCAAGCACTGCCCCTGCCCCAAATTGCCCTTCAGAAAATCCGCCCGGCACAAATGAAGAAATTGCTTCGTCGTAGCTCGGCTTGACGCCGCCATGACTGGTCAAGTGCACGGCAGGGTTCCAGCCGCCGCTCATGCCCAGCACATCACATTCAATGGTCACGGCATGGCGGCCACCGAGTTTGATGGCCTGCAACTGTTGGCCACCAATGACGTCGGAGATTTCGCAATTCGGAAAAATGGCAATGCCGAGTTGGGCTGCACGCGCCAACAGGTCACCTGCGGGTTCCCTGCGCAGATCGGCAATGGTGACGGCCACATCAGCTTCCGCCAGATCAAAGGCCACTTCATAGGCACTGTCATTGTTGGTGACGATGACGGCGCGGCGTTTGGGTGCCAGTGCAAAGCGGTTGAGATAGGTGCGGAGTGCGCCCGCCAGCATTACGCCGGGTTTGTCGTTGTTGTTGAACAGCAGAGGGCGTTCGAATGAACCAGTCGCGTGGATGATGGTTTTGGCCTGCACCACTTCGAGGCGGTTTTCACCGATGGAGATGACCGCTTGATTATGGTCGTAGAGCCCCTGTACCGTTGCTTTTGTCAGTACGCGGACGGTTTTGAGTTCAGCGAGTTCAGCTTTTGCAGAAAGACGCCATTGTTCCAGCGTATCGCGCCTTTCTGACAACAGGCTGCCACCAAGGTCACTGTCCTGCTCCGCGAGAATGACACGTGCACCGGAACGGCCTGCCGTCAAGGCTGCGGCCAATCCAGCAGGACCAGATCCGATGATCAAGACGTCGCAGAAGCTGTTGGTGGAGTCGTAACGCGTCGTGCCTTTTTCAGGTGTTGCAACACCCAAGCCCGCCGCCTTGCGGATCAAGGGTTCGTACCACATCCACGAGCGCTTGAGCGGACCCATGAAGGTTTTATAGTAGAATCCCGCCGTGAACAGTGGCGAGGCCAAGCCGTTGATGGCCATGAGATCAAATATTGGTGACGGCCAGGCGTTCTGGCTTTTCACCTTCATGCCGCCGCTCAACGAGGTGGTCGTGCCGATGATGTTGGGCACTGTTTCAGCGCCTTCGCCCAAGGTGAACAAGCCGTTTGGTTCTTCCAGTCCGGCAGACAGAAAACCACGCGGGCGGTGATATTTGAAACTACGGGCGATGATGGTCTGGTCATTGGCCAGCAGGCCCGAGGCGATGCTGTCACCCTCAAGCGCGGTGAAGCTCTTTCCGTTGTAGGTGAAACCCAATGGCCTTTCGCGGTTGATGCGACCGCCAGAGATGGTGCGACGAAAGCCGGTCATGTCCCCACCTTCGCATTCGTCGCGGTGTTGCGCGTCAGCTCGAACCACTGCCTGCAGCCCAGCACATGTTGCCAATACTCCGTGTGCGGACCTTTTGGATTGTCGAACAGAAAGTAGTAGTCGTGCCAGGCCTCAAGGTCACCTGTGCCGTGGGCGGGGCGCTGCTTCGTGGCATCGCTGCCGTAGCGAAATTCGCTGAAATCACGTTCACCGCAATGTGGGCAAGGAATTCTCATTGTTTATAGGTCCAGTTGCCAATGCCATATTCGTCAAGCTCGCCCGCCTTTTTGAAACGGTCCAACGCAAAGCAGCGGTTCAACTCATGCTCGTCGTCATTGGCCAACGTGTGGGCAAAAGTATAGCCTGATGCCGGCGTGGCTTTGAAGCCCTGATAGCACCAGCCGCCGTTGAAATAGAGATTGCGCACCGGGGTTTTGCAAATGAAGGGTGAACCATCCGGCGTCATGTCCATGATGCCGCCCCAGTGTCGCAACAGCTTCAATCGTTGTGTAAAGGGAGCAAGCGAAGCAATACATTCCATGACGGTTTGCACACGGGCGAATTGGCCGCGCTGGGTATAGGTGTTGTGACCGTCGATATGGCCGCCGAACACCAGCCCGCCCTTGTCCGATTGCGACATGTAAAAGAGTTCCGCACCCCATGAGACAACGTGGTGCACAATCGGCTTGATGGGTTCCGACACGAAAGCTTGCAGGATGTGGCTTTCAATCGGCAGGCGCAAGCCCGCCATGGCGGCAACGTGGGACGAATGCCCGGCCACGGCAATGCCAACCTTGTCAGCGAGGATCTTGCCGCGTGAGGTCTCAACACCCGTCACCTTGTCACCATCTTTCAGGATGGCCGTGACTTCGCAATTCTCGATGATGTGCACACCCAATTGCGAGGCAGCACGGGCATAGCCCCAGGCCACAGCGTCATGCCGCACGGTTCCGGCGCGGCGTTGGTAGATGGCACCATGGATGGGCCAGCGAGCATCCCGGGAGTAATCAAGATAGGGCAGTTCTTTTTCGACTTCACTGCGGTCCAGCAGTTCAGCATCGATGCCGTGCAGCTTCATGATGTTGCCACGCCGTGCAAAAACGTCCATTTGCGTGGGCGATACACCCAACACAATTTGCCCTCGCTGGGACACCATGGTGTTGAAGTTCAACTCATGGCTCAGGCCTTCCCACAGTTTCAGCGAGAATTCGAAGAAATTGGTGTTGCCGCCAATGTAGTAGTTGGAACGGATCAGCGTGGTGTTGCGGCCCACATTGCCGGAACCGATGTAGCCTTTTTCCAGAACAGCGATGTTGCGCATACCATGGTTTTTGGCGAGGTAATAGGCTGTGGCCAATCCATGACCACCGCCGCCGATGATTATGGCGTCATAACTCGATTTCGGCTCAGGCTTGGCCCATGCCTGCGGCCAAGGCTGGTTCGGGCGCAGCGCATGTTTTGCCAGTGAAAAGATGGAATAGCCCCGGGTCATGACAACACGAATAACCGAGGCTGCGCTTTCGTCAAAGGGGGGATTTTTTCACCAGTCGGTTGCGCTCGGCCCAGGTAATCGTCGTCAAAGCCGCAATGGCGTAAACAACGAAGGCGATGGCGATAGGCGTGACCGATCCATCGTAAAGCCGCGCCGCCGTGCCGCCCAGTGTAATTGCCATGAGTGAAGACATGGCTCCTGAAACTGCAGCTGCCATTCCCGCTATATGGCCCATGGGTTCCAGTGCCATGGCCTGATAGTTGCCGAAGGTCATTCCGCTGCAGAAGAAAGAGATGAAGAAAAACACCATCAACAACGGAAACGGCGGATGGCCTTGCGTGACAACGCAGACCAGCAACACCACAACCCAGTTGACCACAAAGGCGATTGTAGCCCAGCGCGAAATCCGTTGCAAACCGATACGCTTCACGTAACGGCCATTCAGAATCATGGCGATGGCGATGCCAATGGCCAAGGCCGCAAACCACAGCGGAAAGCGGCTGCCTTGCGCATATTGCTCACCGATGATTTGCTGGGTTGTGGCCAGAAAAATATTGAAGCCTGCAAAAATAAAACCATTGGCCAGTGTGTAACCCAATGAAACAGGATTGCGGACAACCTCCTTGGCACTGAGCCACAGGGCCGCCGCATTGAAAGCGGAGCGGTTTTCAACGGGCAGGGTTTCTTCCTGCCGCAGTTGCAGCCATAAGGTCACGATGGCACCCATGACAATGAAGCCCAGAAAGATCATGCGCCAGTTGCCGTAGAGCAGCGCCAGTTGTCCGATGGAGGGTGCAACAATAGGCACCAGCATGAACACCGACATAACATATGACATGATGCGGGCCATGTCGGCACCCTTTGCCCCATCGCGGACCATGGCCATTGATACGACACGCGGGCTGGCAGCACCAAAGCCCTGAATGATACGACCGATAATCAGAACCGGAAAACTGCTGGCGAAAAAACACAGCAATGCGCCGATGAGGTAGAAAACCATGCCGATGAAAATAGAGGGCTTGCGGCCAATCGAATCCGACACTGCTCCAAAAATCAGGGTGCCGAGTGAAAGTCCGGCAAAAAACAGCAGAATGATCAAATGCCGGTCATTGGCGTGGGTTGCGCCCAATTCAGTGGCGATAATGCCGATGGCTGGCAACATGGCGTCTATCGACATGGCAACCATGGCCGTCAATGCGGCGACAAGGGCGATGAACTCCGCCGGACGGGACTTTTGCATTTAAGTGAGACTCGTGAAAGTGTTGAAGGCAGGAGATAAGCGTAACAATGAAGATTGCCAATAACCGTTCCGTCGACCTAGACCCGCGTGACGCACAGTTCGTGCAAAACCCCTACCCGACCTATCACGCCATCCGCAAGGCCTGCCCGGTTTTCAAATGGGAGCAATATGGCCACTGGTGTTTTGCGGCCCATGAGGACGTGAATACACTGTTGCGCGACCGTCGTTTTGGGCGACAGATCTTGCATGTGGCCACGCGTGAGGAATTGGGCTGGCCCGAGGTGCCGGACCACATTCGGGTGTTTGCCGAGCACGAAACTCATTCGTTATTAGAGCTTGAACCGCCGGTGCACACGCGGCTGCGCGGCTTGATCAACCGGGCATTCCTGTCTCGCCATGTTGATCGGCTAAGGCCACGATTGGTGAACCTTTGCAATGACTTGATAGACGACTTTGAAGCGTCGGGCGAAGTTGATTTGCTGCCCGCCTATTGCACGCCCATTCCCATCATTGTCATCTGCGAATTGCTGGGTGCGCCGGTTGAAATGGCGGATCAGTTCCTCGAATGGTCGCATGATCATGTGGCGATGTATATGGCCAAACGTGACCGGGCAATTGAAGACAACGCCGTGGCAGCCGTGACCGCGTTCTCGGCCTACATGCGTGATTTGGTGCGTGAACGGCGCAAAAACCTGGGTGAGGATTTGCTCTCGGAACTGATCCGCGCCAGCGATGGGGCAGGCAAATTATCCGAAGATGAATTGGTGACCACGGCCATTCTCATTCTGAATGCTGGCCACGAAGCCACGGTGCATTCCCTCGGCAATGCCATCAAGGCGTTGCTCGAAAACAATATCCGGTCCGGCTTGACAGCGGCCCACGCGGAAGAGGCCCTGCGCTTTGATGCGCCGCTGCACATGTTCACCAGATATGCGCTGGAGAACCTGGAGTACAACGGTCTGAAATTGAAAAAGGGTGAAGTCGTGGGCCTCATGCTCGGTGCTGCGAATCGCGATCCAGCGCGTTTCACCGACCCCGACATATTTGACGCCAACCGCGAATCCATTCCCCACGTCAGCTTCGGCGCAGGCATACACTTTTGTGTCGGTGCTCCCCTGGCGCGGCTGGAAATGGAAGTGGGCTTGCAAGTTCTGTTTGACAGATTGCCAAGGCTGCAAATGGCAAAGCCACCGATCTATCGCGATGCCTATCATTTTCACGGGTTGAAAGATTTGAGCACGATAACACATTTGTAATGTCACAAAAGCTCTGTTGACACGTTCAAATCAGATGATGAACCGTCGTATTTTCTTATCTGGCTTGTCGCTGCTTGCAACCTTGCAATTTTCTGGGCCGCAGGCAAAGGCACAAACCTTGAACCTTGTCTCCGTCGTCAAGGGGCTGGATAATCCATGGGGCATGGTCTTTTTGGGGGATCGATCAGTCCTGATCACCGAGCGTCCGGGCCAGCTACGGCGTCTGACTTTGCAAGACAACATCCTTGGCCCTCCCATTACAGGATTGCCTGAATTGGATACAAATGGGCAGGGTGGTCTTCTCGGCATCGCCGTTGATCCGGAGTTTTCCAACAATCACCTTGTGTACCTGTCATTCTCTGAACCTCGTGAAGGGGGCAATGTCACCGCGGTATTACGCGCCAAGTTAAGCGCTGACTTTACGGCTCTGTCTGCAACGCGCGTCATCTTCCGGCAGAACCACGTCGTTGACGGCGACAAGCATTTTGGTTCGCGGCTGGTGTTTGACCGGGAAGGTTTCCTGTTTGTCACCACTGGTGAAAGGGCGATATTTCCTGATGAAGCGCAGAATCCTGCCTCGCATCTGGGGAAAATTCTCCGTATCACGCGCGACGGTGCCCCTGCTCCGGGCAACCCTCAAATCGAAGGCTGGGCTCCGGAAATCTGGTCAATCGGCCACCGTAACGTTCAAGGTGCGGCTCTCCACCCGGAAACAGGTCAACTCTGGACCGCCGAGCATGGTGCAAAGGGCGGAGATGAAATCAACACTCCGAAGGCCGGCCGTAATTATGGCTGGCCGGTGATCACTTACGGTCGCGACTATTCGGGCCTTCCTATCGGCGAAGGGTCGGCAAAAACCGGCATGGAACAACCCCTGCATTATTGGGATCCGTCCATCGCTCCTTCCGGTATGGCTTTTTACACTGGTGATGTTTACACGGACTGGAAAGGCAACGTGTTTGTGGGTGCCCTGGCGGGCCAACATCTTGCACGGCTTACACTCGACGGAACCAGGATTGTTGCTGTTGAAAAACTTTTCGAGGGCTTCGCCCGTATCCGCGATGTTGCGCAAAGCCCTGACGGCTTGCTCTATGTGTTGACGGATGAAGGTGCTCCGAATGGTGGTCTATATCAGATTGCTGCACCGGGAGAAGTGACGGCAAGTCCCTAGGCTAGCAAGCGAAGGTAGTCGTCGTTTAATGGCAAGCTTTTGACGTTTGCTGTCGACTGAGTCCTTGGAATTTCGCCTAGACAACAGGTGAACATTTCTCAACAGGGCAGCCCGAACATGACCGATGCTGATACGACTTCCGCTCCTACAGGTCGCCGCGCAAGGGGTGGTGCCGATGCAAGGCGTGCAATGCGCACCAATACGGCGGTCAAGCATGCAGGATATATCCGGCGGCAAACCAAGCTCTACGAGCCCTATTCCGACGACCAGCTGGAAATGATTGAGCGTAATGCGGATATTGTGCTGCAGGAAACCGGCATCGACTTTTACGAAGACGAAGAAGCGGTGCAAATGTGGAAGGATGCAGGCGCCGACATCAAGCCTTCACCGCTTGACTCGCGGCGCTTTCGTGTGCGCTTTCCCAAGGGTCTTGTCCGTTCACTGATCAAAACCGCACCGCGCGAATATGTGCAGCATGCCCGCAACCCCTCCAACAACGTGGTGATTGGCGGCAACAACATGGTGTTTGCGCCGGTATATGGCCCGCCCTTTATCCGCAATCTGGATGAGGGCCGCCGCTATGCCACCATCGAAGATTTCCGCAATTTCGTGAAGTTGGTCTATATGTTGCCAAGCTTGCATCACTCCGGTGGAACAGTGTGTGAGCCTGTCGATATTCCCGTGGCCAAGCGCCATCTGGACATGATCTACAGCCACATCAAATATTCAGACAAACCCTTCATGGCATCTGTAACAGCGGGGGAACGCTCTGCTGATAGCGTGGCCATGGCGGAAATGCTGTTCGGCAAGGACTTCGTTGACCAGAATTGCGTGATGACCTCGCTCATCAATGCCAACTCCCCCATGGTGTGGGACGGCGTGATGTTGGGTGCGCTGAAAGTACTGGCCCGCGCCAATCAGGCCTGCGTGATTTCACCTTTCATTGTGGCAGGTGCCATGTCGCCGACGACAACTGTTGGCACGTTGACCCAGATTTTGGCTGAGGCTTCCGTCGGTATTGCTTTCACACAACTATGCCGCCCCGGTGCGCCGGTGGTTTTCGGAACTTTTGCAGCCTCGATGTCGATGCAATCAGGTGCGCCAACTTTCGGCACGCCGGAGCCTGCCCACGTCACCTTTGGTGCGGCACAATTGGCGCGGCGCATGGGTGTGCCGTTTCGTTCGGGTGGCGGATTGTGCGGTTCCAAAATTCCGGATGCACAGGCGGCTTATGAAAGTGCCAACACGCTTTGGTCTACAATGTTGTCCGGTGTGAATTTCTGCCTGCACTCCGCTGGCTGGCTGGAGGGCGGATTGGCATCGGGTTACGAAAAACTGATCATGGATGCGGATCAGCTCACCATGTTCCAGAAATTTGCCGAGGGTGTGGACTTCTCCGAAAATGGCCAGGCCATGGACGCGATCCGCGAAGTCGGGCCGGGCTCGCATTATCTCGGCGCCACACACACACGCGCCAATTTCGAAAACGCCTTCTGGCGCTCGAGTTTGGCTGACAACAACTCGTTTGAACAATGGCAGGACGAGGGATCACAGGACATCGTGGGCCGCGCCAATACGCAATGGAAGAAGATGTTGCGCGAATACGAAGCGCCACCTCTGGATCAAGGGATTGACGAGGCGTTGCAGAGTTTCATGGCTCAGCGCAAGGAAGTGTTGCCGGATAACGTGTCTTAAGTCCGCTTGACAATCTGCTTTAACGTTACTACGTTAAATCGAGATGAAACTGTCTTGGGATGAGAACAAGCGGCTTAGAGTCCTAAAGGAACGTGGTCTTGATATGGCCGATGTGCCTGAGATTTTTAATGGCGCCCACTTCACCGACCTCGACAACAGAATTGACTATGGCGAAGTTCGTTATGTCACGACTGGCTTTTTGAACCTTCGACTTTGTGTGATGGTTTGGACACCACGGGACACAATGCATCACGTCATCTCGTTGAGGAAGGCCAATGACCGAGAAAAAGCCCGTTTTGAAAAAAGAATGGATTGACCCTGACGATGCGCCAGAGTTGACTGACGAATGGTTTGACCATGCTGACCTCTACCACGGTGACGTCCTCATTCGTCGCGGTCGCCCCAAACTCGAAACTCCAAAGGTGTCCACTACACTCCGGCTTGATGCTGATGTCATCGCGCAGTTCAAGGCCAAGGGGCCGAAATGGCAGACGCGGATCAATGATGCTTTGCGTGAGTGGTTGAAGCAGGCGGGTTAGGGTTTCTTCCGGCGGTCAAACGCCGCCCGCGCTTTTTCAATCCGCGTGAGGTTTGCCTCAGCCCAGGTCCATACTCCGCAAAAGGCTTCGGCGAGGCTGAGGCCCAGATCGGTCAACTTATATTCAACGCGCGGTGGAATGACGGGATGCACCGTGCGGATGACGAAGCCATCGCGTTCCATTTGTCGCACAGTCTGAGTCAGCATTTTCTGGCTGATGCCGCCCGCCAATTCGCCCAACCGGGTGAAGCGCAATTCGCCGTGCTGTTCCAGGACTTCGAGAATGACGAGAGTCCATTTATCAGCGACCCGGCCCATGACTTCGACGACCAATGCTTCGACGCGAGGGTCAATAACCGCACATGTGGCCACCGTTTTCTGTTTCGAACCATTGGTCATATCAGTCACTCTCTAAGAAGTAAGTACAGCACATTCTGGTGCCTACTTTCCAATCGTAAGCACCTTACCTATATCGCTGCTGTCACGACATTCCAACACGAAAGACAACACATGAATATTTCAGGTAATACCATTCTCATCACCGGCGGCGGTTCCGGCATTGGTCAGGCGCTGGCTGTTGCCCTGCACGCGGCTGGCAACACCGTCATCATCACAGGCCGACGTGAATCAGCCCTCAAAGAGACTGTGGCTACCCACAAGGGCATGGCCTATGAGGTACTTGACGTTACTTCGACAGAATCCATTGCCGCCTTTGCTGCAACTGCCGCGACAAAATATCCTGCGCTGAATGTGCTGGTGAACAATGCGGGCGTAATGATCGCAGAAGATGTGAACGCAGACGGCTTTGCCGCCAGTATCGCCGAGGACATGATAACAACCAACTTAACGGGCCCAATTCGTCTGACGGCGGCTCTGCTTCCGCATCTGAAAACGCGACCGCATTCGACCATTGTCAACGTCACATCGGGGCTCGCATTTGTGCCCTTGGCAATGACACCAACCTACAGCGCCACGAAAGCTGCGCTACACTCCTATTCACAGTCGCTGCGTTATCAATTGCGCAATACCAACGTCGAAGTGCTGGAACTGGCACCACCCGGGGTAGCGACTGACTTGATGCCGGGTCATCGCGAAAATCCACAGTCTATGCCGCTGGCCGATTATGTTGCAGAAAGCATGGGCATTCTCGGTGGCACACCGCCGAAGGGCGAAATTTTGGTGGAGCGTGTCAAGTTCCTGCGCAACGCGGAAGCCACAGGCAGTTTCGACAAAGTGTTTGGTATGCTCAATCCTGCTTAAACAATTACTCAGCGGCGGCCAGCAATCTGGCTGCCGTTTTTTGCCGCATGTCGCCCCATGTGTAGAAACCCACACCGAGCAGAACCAATGACGACCCCAGCGCATCGACCAGCGTGAAGGGTTCACCCAGGATCAGTACGGCTAAAACAATTGTTACCAGCGGTGAAATGGTCGAAATCATGCCAACGGTTTGGGCAGAGGTGCGGGCAAGTCCTGCGTTGATGCAGAAGATCGGCAATACCGTTGCGAACATCGCGCAGCCCAGCGCGTACCACAGGAATGTTGGTGTTGCGCCAAAGTTGCCGTCACTCATGCCGTGAATGAATACGGATGCAAAGCCACCCGCCATCATGGAAATCGATGTATAGATGATTGATCCCAAAACGGTGATCAGGTTCTTGGCATAAAGTTGGTTCAGAGCAAAGGTGACCGCGCAGCCCAGTACCAGAGCCGTGCCAATCAAGGTGTTCCGCCCGCCTTCCGGCAAATCCAATCCCACGACAATTGCCAAACCCATATAGGTAATCACGCAAGCGATGATGCCATGGCGGGTAATGCGCTGACCGAAAAAGGCCGCACCCAGAAACATGATGAACAGCGGATAGGTGAAGAGCACCAATCGCTCCAGCTGGGCCGAGATAAATTCCAGACCCTTGAAATCAAGATAGGACGAAAGGCCATAGCCCAAAACACCAGCCAGAACCGCACCGCCAACGTTGCGAAGTTTTGGCGTGGGCTCGCCGCGTTTCCGCTGCGCCAACAGGGCAAGAACCCCAATCACCAGAAAGACAGGCGTTGAAAAAATCATGCGCCAAGCGACAAGCAGCGTGGCATTGACCTCTTCGCGATAGGCCAGCTTGATGAAAATTGCCTTGGTGGAAAACAAGGTGGCTCCGGCAAAACTGAGCGCGTAACCCAGCCACTTTGATTGATGCGTTACGGATGACATCAAACAGGGATACACGGCAGCAAAGCTTTTGTCGCGGGATGGCTTGCATGTGCCGCTGGCATGGCTAGTCTGTTGTTCATGACAAACATCGTTTTCAAATCTGCACTCGAACTTGGCCGCATGTTGCGATCCCACAAACTTTCGGCGCGGGAGCTATTGCAGGAATGCCTGTCGCAATATGCCCTGCAAAATGACATCATCAATGCCGTAATCTTTACGGACATAGACCAAGCAACAAAAGCGGCGACAGCAGCGGATCGTCGGCTGAAACGGGGAACGGCACTTTCACCTTTCGATGGTGTGCCGATGACAATCAAGGAAAGTTTCGACTGGGTTGGTTCACCATCGACATGGGGTGACCCGGCCCTGAAAGACAACCGACCAACGAAGAATGCGGTGGCCTTGCAGCGGATGACGGACGCAGGTGCGGTGCTCTACGGCAAGACTAACGTGCCGCTTGCACTGTCAGATTGGCAGAGTTTCAATGTTATTTACGGTACGACAAATAATCCCTGGGACGTGACCCGCACTCCGGGCGGCTCTTCAGGCGGTGCAGCGGCGGCTTTGGCCACTGGAATGAGTGCGCTTGAAGTGGGTTCAGATATTGGGGCGTCGATCCGCAATCCTGCACATTATTGCGGTGTGTTCGGCCACAAGCCCACTTATGGCGTTGTGCCTTATCGCGGACATTTGATGCCGGGCAGCGTGTCAATCAGCGACATTACGGTTGCGGGACCACTGGCGCGGTCGGCGAAAGATTTGACTGCGATGATGAATATTCTGGTGGGCAGCGAGGGCATTGAGCAACGTGGCGTCACGTTCACTTTGCCGAAGGCCACGCAAAAAACCTTTAAGGATTTTCGTGTCGCCATCAAGCTTTCAAGCCCGGTCAGTGAGGTTGATCAGAGCTATCAGGACTTGCTGATGTCGCTTGGCCAGTTTCTCAAGCGCAAAGTGAAAAAACTGTCGTGGGAGGCAGCGCCGGAATTCAGCGATACAGAGGCCTATCAGAATTTCATCGCCCTGCTCCGCTCCACCGCGACGAAGCGCATGAGCGATACCGAAATCGAAACCGCAGCAGCCAAGGCCAAAACGCTGCACCCCGACGACGACACTTATGTTTCGATGATGACGCGGGCGTTCGGATTGTCACACGGGGCATGGTTGCGGGCAAATGAGCGCCGCCACCAGATGCGTTATCTGTGGGATGCATTTTTTGATGATTGGGACGTGCTGCTCTGCCCCTGTGCCGCTTCTGCTGCATGGCCGCATGATCAGATGGGAGAGCGGCATGAACGCTTTATCACAGTGAATGGCAAACAGGTCTCCACCATCGACCAGCGTTTCTGGGCTGGCTATTCCGGCAACTTCTATCTGCCATCAACAGTGGCACCGCTGGGTCTGACTCCACAAGGCTTGCCTTGCGGTGTGCAAATCATCACGCGGGAATACGGAGATTATACGTCTTTGCGCTTTGCGGAACTGCTGGAAAAGGAATGGAGGGCATTCGTGGCTCCACCAATGCTTCGAGGCTCGCAAGGGCTCGCACCTCAGCATGAGGGACATCTGTAGAATTCCTCACCCTGAGGTGCATCGCCCTCTTGCGATGCCTCGAAGGGCCGCTCTTACGTCATGCCAGGTCCGGTAATCTCACGCACCAGCTTACGCAACATTGTCGCGCCAAAGTCGTCGTAGGTCTTGGCTTCTTCGACGAAACTCAGACTGCCGCCAATCACCTGTTTTTCCAGATAGCCTGCGAGTTGTTTCCATTCATTTGAAATGGCGAGGCCGTTGATGGTGATGCCTTGTGCCAACACAAAGTCACGGGCCACATAGGTCG
>JANMEM010000323.1:0-1757 GCA_031376985.1 Hyphomicrobiales bacterium | reverse complement strand
CAACAAGGGGGGGAATGCGCGGATTGCCGAGACCATGTTCCGGAATTTCCGTTTCCCCATGGATTTTGGAAATTTTGTTTATCTCTCGCAGATTCAGCACGGCCATGCCATGCGCATGGCGGTGGAATATTGGCGGTCGCTGAAGCCGCATTGCATGGGCACCTTGTATTGGCAGTTGAATGACACGTGGCCTGTGGCGTCATGGTCCGGGCTTGATCATGGCGGCTCGTGGAAGTCGCTGCATTATATGGCGCGGCGGTTTTATGCGCCGGTGCTGGTGACGGCGCGAAAGTCTGGTGATGAGTTTATTGTGTCAGCCGTTCATGATTTGCCGGAGGTGTTTGAGCTTTCACTTGAAGTGAACACAGTGAGTTTTTCCGGAGTCACATCAGTTGTTTACAGCGACAAGGTGATGCTGTCGCCCGAGGCTGGACAAGAGCTGTGCCGCATCAAGCTGAACACAATTGCGAACGATGCAATCCTGTTTCTGAGCTGGACAGATGAGTTGGGCAGGCCGCAGCGTAACCATGTGACGCCGCTACCTTACAAGTATTTGAACCTGCCGAAGACTGAATTGGAATCTGACGCTAAATTGAATGATGACGCGCTGAGCATTGCCATCACCGCAAAACACATGGCGCTCTATGTGTCTGCGGAATGCGATGTGGCGGGGCATTTTTCGGACAATGCTTTTGATCTGCTTGCAGGCGAAAGCCGCAGCATTAGCTTTACACCTGACAACCCTGCTGATTTGCACCGCGCGAAAGACACGTTGCTGATCCGCGATCTTTATTCATCATCTCATTGAGGAGGCCACACTATGCCACAACGTCTGTCGTTCCAACTTTACTCCGCCCGCAACTTTGAACCGTGGGAAGACGTCATCGCCATGGTGGCGAAGGCGGGCTACAAAGAGGTCGAGGGCTTCGGCGGTGTCTATGACAAGCCGGAAGCGTTTCGCGCTTTGCTCGACAAACACGGCCTGACCATGCCGTCTGGACATTTTTTTCCGCTCGATATGTTCGAGAAGAACAAGAAGGGCGTGTTGCACATTGCAAAGACGCTTGGCATGCGGGCCATCTATTGCCCCTTTGTCATGCCGGACCAGCGCCCGAAAACGGCGGGTGGGTGGAAGAAGTTCGGCAAGAGATTGGGTGCAATCGCCGAACAGATGCGCGATGAAGGTTATATTTTCGGTTGGCACAATCATGATTTTGAATTTGTGAAATTGAAGGATGGTTCAACACCGCATGAACGGATTTTTCAGGGCAGTGAATTGCTGAACTGGGAAGTGGATGTGGCGTGGATTGCGCGGGCAAAACAGAACCCGCTGAAATGGCTCAAGGCCTATGGAGATCGTATCACGTCTGCTCATGTGAAAGACATTGCGCCCAAGGGACAGAATGTTGATCAGGATGGCTGGTGTGATGTGGGCAAGGGCACGGTGAAGTGGCCGGAGATTTTCAAGGTGCTGCGCGAGGAAACCAATTGCCTGACCTATGTGATGGAACACGACAATCCGAAAGATGTCGGCTCCTGGGCGAAGGCATCAATCAATTTCTGCAAAAAATATTAACCCGCTAGCCCGTCATTCCGGCGAAGGCCGGAATCTCTATCAGAAAGATCCCGGCCTTCGCCGGGATGACGGTTCGATTGAAAGGAATTTAATATGGAAAAAACACTGGGCGTTGGCATCATTGGATGCGGTAATATTTCGTGGGCTTATCTGAAGCTGGCGGGACTGTTCAAGGACATTG
>JANMEM010000295.1:0-4512 GCA_031376985.1 Hyphomicrobiales bacterium | reverse complement strand
GTTGAATCGTCGACAGAAGCGATGGGAAAGGCAACGCAAAAAGACCGAGTCAAGGGCAAGGCCACGTTTGTGGATTTGTTGGGACGGGACGGGGCGAAACTTGAGGCCCAAAGATTGGTGGAGGCGGGTTGTACGGCGCTTGATGGGTATGGAGCCAAGGCGGAGATGCTGAAGGCGGCGGCGCGGTTTATTGTGGAGAGAAGGAAGTAAGGGCCCTCATCCGGCGCTTCGATCAACGCGTTCCCCAGCGCTTCTCCACATAATTTTCAACAATTCCCTGAAACTGTTCCGCCAGATTTTCTCCGCGCAAGGTCTTCACTTTCTTGCCATCCACGTAGACTGGTGCCGTTGGAAGCTCTCCTGTACCCGGCAATGAAATTCCAATGTCAGCGTGTTTGGATTCACCCGGGCCGTTGACGATGCAGCCCATCACGGCCAGCGACAGATTTTCAAATCCTGGATATTGCACCTGCCATTCCGGCATGCGTTTCCTCACGTAGCTTTGAATATCCTGCGCCAATTCCTGAAACGTCGTGGACGTGGTGCGACCACAACCGGGACATGCGATGACCATGGGGGCAAAGGCGCGAAGGCCCATGGTTTGCAGAATTTCCTGGGCAACAATCACTTCCTTGGTGCGGTCACCGCCGGGTTCAGGGGTCAACGAAATGCGGATGGTGTCACCAATCCCTTCCTGCAACAGCACGCCGAGCGCCGCAGTGGAGGCAACAATGCCTTTTGAACCCATGCCTGCTTCGGTCAGTCCCAAATGCAATGCATAATCACTGCGGGCGGCCAGCATGCGATAGACGGCGATCAAATCCTGTACTTCTGAACATTTGGCAGAGAGGATGATTTTGTTTCGCCCCATGCCAAGTTCTTCGGCGCGTGCGGCAGACATCAAAGCAGACTGCACAATGGCCTCGTGCATGACAGCGCGGGAGGACATGGGGTTTTCACTTTTGGCATTTTCGTCCATCAGCCTTGAGAGCATCTGCTGGTCGAGCGAACCCCAGTTCACGCCAATGCGCACAGGCTTTGCGTGGGTGTTTGCGATCTCGATCATCTTGGCGTAATTGCGGTCTTGCTTTTGGCCAAAGCCCACGTTGCCTGGATTGATACGATATTTGTCGAGGGCCTTGGCGCAATCAGGGAATTGAGTCAGCAGCACGTGGCCGTTGTAGTGAAAGTCACCCACCAATGGCGCTGTGACATTCATGGCCATGAGCTTGTCTTTGATAGCAGAAACGGCGGCGGCTGATTCTTCACGGTCCACCGTGATGCGCACAAGTTCGGAGCCTGCTTTTGCTAGTTCCGCCACTTGCGCCACGGTGCCTTCGATATCCGCCGTGTCAGTGTTGGTCATCGACTGTACGGCAACCGGTGTGCCACCGCCCAACTTGATATTGGCCACACGAACACCGACTGATTGGCGTCTGGCGTTCACGGCGGAAAATGTCATGTTTCGGTCCTCTTTCGAGCCTTAGTTGCGCATTCGAGGGTCAATCGTCAAGCGGGAGGAATTCCATGTCCGGCACAGCCATTTCAATCAAGCATGTGGACAATGAAAAAGTAGTGGTGTGGGAATGGCGTTTTGCGCCCGGCACCAATACGGGCTGGCACAAACATGGTCATGACTATGTTGTGGTGCCGCTGATGGATGGCAGGGTGAAGCTGGAAACGCCAGAGGGCACGACTTTCTCCGACATGAAGGCGGGTGCGCCGTATTTTCGCAAAGCGGGGGTTGAACATGATGTGATCAACGCCAATGATACAGATTATGCTTTCATCGAAATCGAGCTGAAGTGACAAAACATATTCTGGTTCTGAATGCGGGATCATCGTCGCTAAAGTTTGCGGCTTTTGATGCGGCGACAATGGAAGAATATTTTCGCGGCCAGGTCAGTGGCATTGGCACGTCGCCGAAACTTCAGGCCGTTGGCGAGTCGCATGACCTGCCTGCGGATACGGGTTTTGCGGAAGGCTTGGCGCTGTTGCTAGATTGGCTGGATGCCAAAGGATTGAACCCATCGGCACTGGCTGCATTTGGCCATCGTATTGTGCATGGCGGCACACGTTTCATCCAGCCTTTGAGGGTTGATGACGGGACGTTAACTGAATTGGAAAAACTGCGTTCGCTTGCACCATTGCACTTGCCTTTCGGACTGTCGGTGCTGCGCACCACACGGCAGCTTCGGCCCCACCTGCAACACATTGCCTGTTTCGATACGGCGTTTCATTCCACGCAACCGGACCTGATGACGCGCTTGCCCCTGCCGCGGGCTTATTTCGACAGGGGGTATCGGCGCTATGGTTTTCATGGTCTGAATTATGAGCATGTGGTAAACGCGTTCGGTGATGCTTTGCCAAAGCGCATTATTGCGGCGCATTTGGGTTCGGGTGCTTCCATGTGCGCCATTCTTCACGGCAAAAGTGTTGGCACCACCATGGGGTTTTCGACCGCCGATGGATTGGTGATGGGTACGCGCACAGGCTCAATTGATCCCGGTGTTTTGGTTGCACTGTTGCGTGATGAAAATCTTTCGCTCGAGCAACTGGAAGATTTGCTCTACCGTAAAAGCGGATTGTTGGGCTTGTCCGGCATCAGCCCGGACATGCGGGTGTTGCTGGACAGTGACCGCCCCGAAGCGCGTGAAGCAGTGGACTATTATTGCTATTCGGCAGCACGTCATGCGGCGTCACTGGTGCCTGCCATGAATGGCGTTGATGCTGTGGTGTTCACAGGTGGCGTTGGTGAAAATGCGGTGGCCGTGCGCGAGAAGATCATGGGGCATCTCGCTTGGCTTGGAATTTCGAATGTGCAGGTTGTTCCCGCAAATGAAGAGCGCAGCATTGCGCGGCATGTGAAATCACTTTTGCAGTGACATGAACAATAGAAGTGCTGCCGTATCGATAATGTCCTGAACCGTGGCACCGCGCGAAAGATCTGAAACGGGGGCCGCGAAGCCTTGCAGGATTGGCCCGATCGCTTTCGCACCTCCCAGATATTGCGTAAGTTTGTAAGCGATATTGCCTGCATCAAGATCAGGGAAGACCAGAACATTGGCGCGGCCTGCGACATCGCTCTGTTCTTTGAGTTTTCGATTTGCAACCGCTTCTGACAACGCAGCATCGCCTTGCAATTCACCGTCGATTTTCAGATGCGGCGCGCGAGCTTTGGCAAGCGCCAAGGCTTCAGCGACTTTACGGGCATCAGGATGATCCCCACTTCCCTTCGTGGAAAATGACAGCAATGCCACGCGGGCCTCATCTTCAAGAATGCGGGATGCACTCAGTTCAGAAGCAATGGCAATGTCGGCCAATTGCGAGGCGTTTGGCTGGATGTTCACAGCGCAATCGGCAAAGACCAGTTGACGGTCGGGCCATTGCATCAGGAAAAAACTTGACGGTGTATGGATGCCAGTGGCCAGCCCA
This sequence comes from Hyphomicrobiales bacterium, assembly GCA_031376985.1. Taxonomy (GTDB): domain Bacteria; phylum Pseudomonadota; class Alphaproteobacteria; order Rhizobiales; family Aestuariivirgaceae; genus Aestuariivirga. Next base: position 1,077 of record JANMEM010000295.1, on the reverse strand, counting down.
ATCGTCATCATCGCCGCCTCAATCACACGCGACGTGGGATTTGCCGCACCTGCCAGCATGGCCTGTGCTTCACCAGTAGCCACCATTGCAGCTGCGCGATAGAGCGGCTTTTTCAACACGCGTACCGCCATGGCTTCGGTCATTCTCTCGCGGCGCGACAGCACCAGTGCTACGTCATCGGCCTGAGCCGGTGGTACAATGTCACCAAAGACAAGCGGTTTCGCGATGTTTTGTGCCAGCATAAGCGAAGCTGCATCGCGGATGCGTTGATCATCGCCTTCCGGCATGACGATGATCAAGCCCTTGCCGCGAATGGAATGTTTTGCATGTTCAATAATGTCGCGCATGGCTCGCCTCTTGGCGCTGACCTAACATGCGAACAGTTAATGGAGCAACGCCCGCAAGATTCCCCATTCTGGCCCCGCCACGGCCACATTCCGGCTTAAAGATTTTTCATGACAGTATCTTTTCTGCCACGGGACGGCTCATCTTGTGGAAAGTTCTCCATGGCCTTGCTTCGTGCCTTGTTGTGTTGTGTTGGTGTTGCTTCGGGGTTTGTTGCTTCGGTCGCTGTGGCCCAACCGCAGTTGACTGACATAAACCAGAAAACAGTCACGCTGCTGTCTGGTGAACCCGGCTGGTTTCCGGAAGCATTGGCTATTGCGACTGAATTGAATCACGAGCAAGGTTTGCGCATTCTTCCCATGCAGGGCGCAGGCTGCATCGAAGCTGCGGCGGATGTTCTGCAACTCACACAAGTTGATATCGCGCTGTTGAGCAGTGATTGCGTTGACTATGCGGAGCAGCAGGGCCTGTTGCCCAAAGCTTCACAGAAGCTGGCCTATATTGCACGCGTCAAGTCTTTGCCGCTGTTGATCGTGACACGGGTTGATGTTCCAAACCTCACGGCACTTGCGGGTAAACGCATTGTCACGGGGGCAGCCAACAGTGCAGGTTTTGCATCCGGCGAAATTTTACTGGGCGGTCTGGGCCTGCCCTTTATTCGCGTTCCGAAAAGTGGTGCGGAAGGAATTGTGTTGCTGAAATCCGGTGCGGCTGATGCCGTATTGCTGGAAG
>JANMEM010000293.1:0-8817 GCA_031376985.1 Hyphomicrobiales bacterium | reverse complement strand
AAATGTCTCGTCACAAGGAAGACGATGCAGTTGTTGAATGCCCTCGCCAAGGCAGCTGATGTTGAAGGCAAGTGCCACGCCATGATGCGGGGTGATGTGATCAACACCACTGAAGGTCGCCCGGTTTTGCACACGGCGTTGAGGCGTCCGAAATCTGAAATCGTCATGGTCAATGGCCACAACGTTGTTCACGATGTGCATGACGTGATCGAAGCAATGGCACGCTTTGCCACGGACATCCGCAAAAGCAAGATCACCGATGTGGTGAATATCGGTATCGGTGGTTCGGATCTTGGCCCTGCCATGGCGACATTGGCATTGGCACCTTACCATGACGGACCGCGATTGCATTTCGTGTCCAACGTTGACGGGGCGCATATTGCTGACACGTTGAAAACTCTGAACCCGGACACTACGCTCTTCCTTGTCGCTTCCAAAACCTTCACGACCATCGAAACCATGACCAATGCCGGCACGGCGCGGGCATGGGTTGCGGATGCTGTAGGCGAAGCGAAAGTCGGCGAACATTTTGCTGCCGTTTCCACAGCCATCGACAAGGTCAAAGCCTTTGGCATTGCCGAAAATCGCATCTTCGGTTTCTGGGATTGGGTGGGCGGGCGCTATTCGCTGTGGTCGGCCATTGGGCTCTCTGTGATGATTGCTGTGGGACCACATAATTTTGTGGAAATGCTGAAAGGCGCCCATGCCATGGACCAGCATTTTGCCAAGGCCAAGCCCATGCACAATCTTCCCGTCCTGATGGGTTTGCTGGGCGTATGGCATCGCAATGCCTGTGGCCTGCCATCTCGCGCTGTCATTCCTTACGACCAGCGCTTGCTGCGACTGCCCGCTTATTTGCAACAGCTCGATATGGAATCAAATGGCAAGCGCGTGAATGCCAAGGGTGATGCGGTGAAGGATGACACGGGACCTGTTGTTTGGGGTGAACCCGGCACCAATGGCCAGCATGCATTCTTTCAATTACTGCATCAGGGCACGACTGTGATCCCCGTTGAATTTCTCATCGCAGCCGAACCCCATGAAAAAAATATGCGTGTGCACCATGATTTGCTGGTGGCGAATTGTCTGGCGCAGTCACAGGCCTTGATGAAGGGCCGCAATTTGAAAGAGGCAACGGCGCAATTGATTGCACAGGGCAAATCGAAAGAAGAAGCCAAGGCTCTCGCCCCGCATAAAGTGTTTGCGGGAAACCGACCCACACTCACCTTGGCCTATAAAAAACTGGACCCATTCACGCTTGGTCGCCTGATCGCACTTTACGAGCACCGCGTGTTTGTGGAAGCTGCAATCTGGGGTATCAATGCGTTTGACCAGTGGGGCGTCGAGCTTGGCAAGGAATTGGCGACTGGTTTGCAGCCCGTCGTCGAAGGAAAACAAAAGCCCGAAGGTCTGGATTCTTCAACGGCGGGTTTGCTGCGTCATTTGATGGTGTAACAGGACGGCTCCCATGCTGAGGAGCGTCCAGCACATTGTTTATGGGCAGTCGCGATAACGTCCCGAATTGGTCAGGTATTGGCCAGTCTGCGGGTTATATGAGCGATACTTGTCGACGCAATATTGCACATCATCACGATTGCGGTTTGAACGATATTGAACGCGGGTGCCCTCATTGCGGCAGTCGTTGTAGGCGCGGTTATAGGCCCGACGGTCAATGTAACCTTCGCGTTGGTTTGTCGCTCCGAGAACGGTGCCCGCAACGCCACCAATCAAGGCGCCCTTGCCAATATTTTTACCTTTGCCCTTGCCCAAAATGGCACCCAGTGCTCCACCTGCAATTGCACCACCTGCGGTGCCAGCAAGCACATCGCCGGAGTTGCCACCGCGGCGGTAAGCGACTTGTGTTGCATAGTCTTCACAGTATGCGCGGCTCGCTGCCTGCGACGGAACAGCCTGTGCTGTGATCAGCATGGCGAATGCGCCAGCGGCAATGAAAGTGCTCTTCAACATAACTATCTCCTGGTTTCATATCAGTTCCCAAACCCAGAACGCCTGAACACCAGAAAAGTTCCTCATCAAATCAGATCAGCACTCCACCACATTGACGGCCAAACCACCCGTTGAGGTTTCCTTGTAGCGCTCGCTCATGTCCACGCCGGTCTGCCGCATGGTTTCAATACAGGTATCGAGCGGCACGAGATGTGTGCCATCGCCGCGCAGGGCCAATGACGCCGCAGTGACAGCTTTTACTGCGCCAAACGCATTGCGCTCGATGCAGGGAACTTGCACCAATCCGCCAACGGGATCACAGGTCATGCCAAGGTGATGTTCAAGCGCAATTTCCGCGGCGTTTTCCACCTGTTCATTTGTGCCACCCAAGGCCGCGCATAATCCTGCTGCTGCCATCGCGGAAGCCGAACCCACTTCACCCTGACAGCCGACTTCCGCACCTGAAATGGACGCATTGTGTTTAATGATGCCGCCAATAGCGGCAGATGCCAGCAGGAAGGTTCGAACGCCTTCCAGATTGGCATTCACACAATGGTCGAGATAATAGCGCATCACCGCAGGCACCACGCCAGCCGCCCCATTGGTGGGTGCTGTCACAACTTTGCTGCCTGCTGCATTCTCCTCGTTCACCGCCATTGCGTAAACCGACAGGTAGTCCATGACGCGATGCGGCTGCAAAGCGTTGCTTCCCGCTTCCTTGTGCAGTTTCCCGAAAACCTCAGCAGCCCTGCGTTTGACCTTAAGACCACCCGGTAGAATACCGGTAGTCACCAGCCCACGCTGCATACAGGCATCCATCACCGACCAGACATGATCAAGTTTTGCATCTAGAGTGTCACCGTGGGCCACAGTCTCATTGGCCCGCTTCATGTCGGTGATACTCAAACCTGATGCACGCCCCATGGCTAACATTTCCTGCGCATTGCAGAAGGGATAGGGCACACTCAGTTGCGCTGAATTATGTTTGTTGTGCAGTGAGGCCTCGCGCTCTTCGGCCGTCTGAACAAAGCCGCCACCGATGGAGAAATAGGTTTCGGACACCAGCATGTCCCCTGCTTCGTCCTGCAGGCTGAAAACCATGCCATTGGCATGACCTTTCAATGCCGGACCGAAGTCAAAAATCACATCAGCCGCCGGATCAAAATCGAATGGTCCGCTTTTTCGCGTTGAGGACATCCGCTCCAGTATTGTTTCAATCGCAGCCGGGTCAATGTCCGACGGTGATTCACCCGCCAGACCCAACACAATAGCGCGATCAGTTCCGTGGCCTTTTCCGGTAAAGGCCAGCGACCCGTGCAGTGACACGCGAATGCGCCCTGACGTTTGCCTTAGCTGCGCTAGAAACTGCCGCGCCGCAACCATTGGCCCCACTGTGTGGGAGCTTGAAGGGCCGATGCCAATTTTATAGAGGTCGAATACAGACAAAAACATGACTTCTACATATCACATAAACTGCATGTTTACGTCGCAGGCCCGCCATGCCTTGGCAAAAAACGTCATTCCCGGAAGGATAGTCTCTGCTAGGGATGCCGGATGATTGCCCTGCTGCTCGGCCTTGTAGCCGCCCTCTGCTGGTCGTGCCATGACCTCATGGCGCGGCGCTTTGCAATGTCGCTTGGGCCGTTTCGCATGGCGTTCTGGGTGATGTTGGCGGGAGCCGTTTTGCTGTTGCCGGTTTTGTTCCGTGGTTCACTATGGGCAGCACCGCCTCATGCAATTGGTCTGGCTCTGGCCATGGGCATTGTTTACGCCATGGCGGCGGCGGGTCTGTTTTTGGCATTGACGCTCGCTCCGGTATCCATCGTTGGCCCGATTGTCGGAGGTTACCCGGCCTTGATTGTGCTGTGGGGACTGGTCAATGGCCTGCAGCCCAAAACACTGCAATGGCTCTGCATTGCATTGATCCTGGTGGGCGTCATCGTCGTGGCGCGTTCTGAACATGAAGGTGAAGGACATTCGGATGTACTGCCGGGCAAGTTGCCTCTGGTATTGATTGCATCAGCCGTGTCGTCGATTGGCTATGCCGCAACCGCTGTGATCGGCCAGAAGGCTGCCGTCAGCCTTGGTGCAATCGAGACAACGCTGCTCTCACGCTTTCCCGCAGCAGGAGTTTTGTTGCTTCTCATGCTGTGGCAAAAGCAACCAACGGCCCCCATTAATCGAACGGCTTGGCTTGGCATTTTTGCCATGGCAGCATTTGACGCCACAGCAGAGACGGCTATCAATGCCGCAACATATTTTCCCGACAGGGAACTTGGTTCCATGGCCATCAGTGCTTCCAGTGCAACCTCAGTATTGCTGGCGATGGTGGTGCTCAAAGAAAAAGTGACGGCGCTGCAATGGGCAGGTGTATTGACGATTGTTGCAGGAGTGGCGGGACTTGCAATCGCCACCTAGCCTCAGTGTGCCTCATCCCAGTTTTGCGCGGCTCGGGCATCGACCTGCAATGGCACCGTAAGCTTCACAGCAGGAATGGGTGCATCGACCATGACGCGCTGGACCAGTGGCAATGTAGCTTCGACTTCCGCATCCGGCACTTCAAAAATCAATTCGTCATGCACTTGCAAAAGCATCCGCGCACTGAGGCCTGCTTTTTGCAATTCCGGCAACATGCGCACCATGGCGCGGCGGATGATGTCGGCAGCTGAACCCTGGATCGGTGCATTGATCGCTGCGCGTTCAAGGAACGCGCGTTCTGATGGATTGGGCGAATGGATGCGCGGCAAATGCATGCGCCGGCCAAAAATGGTTTCCACGAATGCATTTTCATGGGCAAATTTCTTTGTGTCATCCATATAGGTTTTAATACCGGGAAAGCGCTTGAAATAGGTGCGGATATATTCGCCCGCTTCCTCCCGGGAGATCGACAACTGGTTGGCAAGCCCGAAAGCGGATATGCCATAGATGATACCGAAGTTGATGGCCTTGGCACGGCGGCGCACAGCGGAATCCATGCCTTCAATTGGAACGCCAAACATTTCCGATGCCGTCATGGCATGAATATCGAGGCCCTCGGCAAAAGCCTTTTTCAACTGCGGAATATCGGCCACATGGGCTAGCACGCGAAGTTCAATTTGCGAATAATCCGCACTCACCAGTTTGTGTCCGGGCGCTGTGATGAAAGCTGTGCGGATGCGGCGGCCTTCTTCGGTTCGCACGGGAATATTCTGCAGGTTTGGGTCAGTTGAGGACAAGCGTCCCGTTGATGTTGCGGCCATGGAATAGGATGTGTGAACGCGGCCAGTATTGGGGTTGATGTAGGTCTGCAATGCATCTGTGTAGGTTGAGCGCAGTTTAGCCAATTGCCGCCACTCCAACACTCGCTTGGCCATGGGAACGCCTTGGGCCGCCACATCTTCCAACGTGTCGGAGTCTGTGGACCACGCCCCCGTTGCGGTTTTCTTGCCACCTGCGATGCCCATTTGACCGAAGAGAATTTCACCCAATTGCTTGGGTGAACCAATGTTAAAGGGCGTGCCTGCGAGTTTGTGAATCTCGACTTCGATTGCGGCTTGTGACGTTGCAAATTCATGCGACAACCGCGCCAGTACTGCGCGGTCAACCAGAATACCTTCCGACTCCATTTGCACCAGCACCGGCACCAAAGGCCGTTCCAATGTCTCATAAACCGTAACCTTGCGGGCCTTGAGCAGTTTCTGCTTGAACAACATCCACAGCCTCAGCGTAATGTCTGCATCCTCCGCCGCATAGTGCGTGGCGCGTTCAATCGGCACGCGGTCGAATGTGACGGAGGATTTGCCCGTGCCTGCGACGTCCTTGAATGCAATCGGTTTGTGGCCCAGGTGCCGTTGTGACAATTCATCCATGCCGTGGCCGACGTCGCCAGATTCAAAGACATAGGACAGCAACATGGTATCATCGAGGGGCGCAATGTTGATGCCGTATCGCTTCAGCAGCAACATGTCGTATTTCAGATTCTGACCGATTTTAAGAACCGCCGGATCAGCGAGCAATGCCTTCAATACTGCAAGCGCGGCATCGCGATTGATTTGCCCTGCAACCAAACCAGAGCCAAATAATCCATCACCTTGGCCTTGATGCGCCAATGGAATATAACAGGCCTTGCCCGGTGCAAGTGCCAGCGACACACCCACAATATTGGCCTGCATTGCATCCAGTGAATCTGTTTCGGTATCAACTGCGACAAAGCCCTGGTCTTTCGCTTTGCCAATCCAACTCTCGAGTGCGGCTATAGATGTGACGGTTTCATAGTCAGTGTGGACGACAGGAATGGCACGCAAATGCGCTTCCATCTGCGCTTCGTGGTCCACCACACCCTCGTCATTCCCGCGAAAGCGGGAATCCAGACTTTCCGCAGGCGAACTCGTTGACGGACTGGATTCCCGCTTTCGCGGGAATGACGGAGCGGAAGATGGTGTGCCAATTTCTCCCCCCTCCGGCGGCCAGAACTTTATCTCTACCGGAACCGCCTCAATCGCATCTGTATCAGCGCCCAAGGCCGCTGCAATCTTTCGTGTAAAACTCGTAAACTCCAGAGCCTTCAAAAACCCGATGATGTCACTGGCCCGTGGTGTGTCCACTGCGAAGGAACCCATGGGTTCTACGTCCGGCACGTCCTGATCCAGCGTCACCAAACGTTTTGAAATCCGCGCCTGTTCAGCAAAGGCAATGAGATTTTCACGGCGCTTGTTTTGCTTGATGTCGCCTGCCTTCGACAACAGTGTTTCAAGGTCACCATATGTGTTGATGAGTTCGGCACCTGTCTTCAACCCAATGCCCGGCACCCCCGGCACATTGTCCACACTGTCACCAGCCAGCGACTGCACGTCCACAACCTTGTCCGGCGTCACACCGAATTTTTCCAGCACTTCAGGATCGGAAATTTCCTTGTCCTTCATGGTGTCAAACAACACCACGCCGGGCTGCACCAATTGCATCAAGTCCTTGTCGGACGTGACGATGCGCACCGTGGCACCCGCCGCCACTGCCTGCTTGGTGTAAGTCGCAATCAGATCATCCGCTTCAAAGTTGGGCATCTCAATGCAGGATACGTTGAAGGCTTTGGTGGCTTGGCGGATCAGCGAAAACTGTGGCCGCAAATCTGCCGGAGGTTCGGGTCGATGCGCCTTGTATTCCGGATAAAATGCGTTGCGGAAGGTTTTTGACGAATGATCGAATATGACAGCGAGATGCGTGGGCTTGGTGGCAGCTGATGTATCGGTCAACAATTTCCACAACATATTGCAAAAGCCCTGCACGGCCCCCACGGGAAGGCCGTCGCTTTTGCGCGTTAACGGCGGCAGGGCGTGATAGGCGCGGAAAATATAGCCGGAACCGTCAATCAGATAGAGATGGTCACCGGGCTTGAGGCTGTTTGAGGAAGCTGTTGTCATGTTGCACAGTGTAGCTGCGCTTGGCACCAGTTTCCAATGCTTTGAGCTTGGCCCATTGCGGTCTCTTGAACAAGAAAGACAGCGGCGTTTGGCGCAACAACCAGAAAAGCAGCACAGGACCAATCACTCCGGCAACAGTGCACAAGACCGCCAAAACATCAACGTTGATGTCGGGGCAGAGTTTCAGCCCGAAGCCACGCGTTGCCGCCATGAACAGGAAGAAGGCGAGATACACCACAATCGAGTTGGCCCCAAGATAGCGCAACCATTCCGTCATGCCAGACCGTGCCAACAACACTGCCGTGGTTATCACCGCGCTGCAGCCCGCAAAGCCCAGAACCAACCCCATACCAGGCAACGCCGAAGCACCTGAAATCATCGCCAATGAATGCCCCGTGGTCCAGATGTAAAGCATGGCAAGCACCGCGAATATGTTTCGTGTCCATAGTTCCTCGGTTGACTTGAACACCATCGGAGCCAGCCAATAGCCTGCAAAGAAATAGACATATCGTGCTGCAAATTCGTCAATCACCAGCCAGCCTGTGTGAATGGGAAGAATTTCCAGAAGCGCCGCCAGTATAAATACCATGAAGGCGGGTACAGCTTTGAGCCATTTCGTCACCATAAAAAAGATGGCGAGCAGATAAATAAACCAAAGCGTGCCGAAGGGATCGACAAAACCCAAAGCATATTGCTGCAAGGCCGGGGTAAAACCTTGGTCTGCAATCAGGCTTGGCCCTTTGAAGCCAAACTGAATTGTCATCCACAGCACATAGAAATAGGCAAAATGCACAACCTTCGTGTCAAGGTAACTGCGCCACGGCGTATTGATGCGACGCGCCAGAAACAGCCCCGAAATCAGAAAGAAATCCGGCATGCGAAATGGCCGCGCCCACTCAATGAAATTGCTGAGCAGGCCCGTCTGGCCCATGGCTTTTTCCACGCCCAGCGTTGAATGCATCATCACAACAAGAATGATACATATCCCCTTGGCATAATCGACCCAATCGATGCGTTGTTCTTGTGTTGCAACATCCGTCATGGTGCACCTGTGCTGTTTCGGCACAAAGCGCGCCGTCCAGTCCAACCGTCGCAATCACACAGCCAGACTGGGGAGAACACACATCACATCGCGGTGAATGGTTGCCAATGTGTTAACGGGATCATGTTGCAGGAGCAGCATTGCTTCGCTATAGCAGCAAATACAAGCACCCGTAGCTCAGCTGGATCAGAGCGCTGCCCTCCGAAGGCAGAGGTCACAGGTTCGAATCCTGTCGGGTGCGCCAATCATTTCATTAGGTTAGGCGACTGGTTCGAGGGCAGTGGTCTGGATTATTTCCGGATAATTCTGGTTGTATTGGCTCCTTTTGTCTAGGAGTTCAGAATCGCACATCTCTCGAATTTCAACAATTGGAAATGGACAGTAAACTCCGGTAAGTCGAAGAATTCGTCTGTGTATAGCGCAAAACTTTAC
>JANMEM010000256.1:0-2017 GCA_031376985.1 Hyphomicrobiales bacterium | reverse complement strand
AGTTCGAAACAATTGGCCACGTATTTCGCTGAAGCCTTTCATGGCCGCACACTCTCATTTGAACGATAAGCTGTTGCAGCATGCGCTGACCAATTACCGTTGCAGTGGGCCCCCACTGTTATCGTTACTATCGAGTCGTTTCACGACGGTCTTCATTCAAATGAATGACACGACAAAATTTATAAAATTGGCGGCAGCAAAGCGTTGATGCGACCTGCCAAGGCTGTTTGATCAGGCACATCTACTTTGGCAAAGCTGTGCTTCAAATGCGTGCGCACTGTATTCACTTTGATGCCCAGCGCTTGTGAAATCAATTGTGGTCCATCGCCCTTGGCAATCAGCAAGGCGATGCGGGCCTCCGAAGCAGTGAGGTCAAACATCGTTCTTAAAATTTGCAGGCCCATGGGTTGGCAGTCACCACGCCCGGCCACAAAAACCGCACAGTGACCGGGTCCAAATTCACCGCGAACATCAGTGCCTGCAAGTGGCAGAACATAAGCCACAGCACGTTCCCCTTCGTCACCGATCAAGGGCACACCAACACCTGCATTGGAGATTGCGACATCGCCCTGAAGCGCGCGTTCAACGGCATGCTCCAGTGCAGAAGATTCACGCCCTGCATGTGTGACATGAAAAAACCCGCCAGCGGATGAAAGTTTGTCTCCCGATGAGAGAAGCTTTTCACCCATTGCATTGGTGAAAGCCAAACGCCGCCCTCTCCCAACAATAAAGACTGCGACCGAAAGTGAATCCAGAACCTGGCGGTATAATATCGCCGACAGATTTCCCTGGCCTGTCAGGTCATTGATCAACATGGCCCGGCGGATATGTGGTGAAAGTTGTTCGGCCAGACTGCAATCCTCATCACAGATGGGGTCACGCTTTGCTGATGTCGGCATTGACAGGACGCCCTTGCGGCCTTCGCTTTTAATATAGTTGATACTGAGGAAATCCCGCAGGTTCTGTGGCTTCACCCACTCATGGTAAAAGTCTGATTTTTGAAATTCATCTTCCGGCATTTGCTTCAATTGTGTCCACGACACATCAACTGGCAGATCAGACAGATTTTCACCGCAAGGAATTTTGCCGTTGTAGCTGTTGAACTGGTCAAGCCATGTTTGGTCCCAAGGGCTGTTGCGCCTGATCCACGTTGCAGGATGGTTTTGCGGGAACACCACAGCATCACAAAATCCAACCTGGACATAGGCCGCATTAGCCGCGTCGCGAATGTGGCTCAGGGTGTCCGGCCACAAGTCCGGGTTGGCTGCGCTGTCATATATCGAACCGACAAGTGTTTCGTAGCTGGGTTTCATGCTTCAAATGAAGCAGATCTTCCGGTTCCGCTCTGTGAAGGTGATCACACTTCCCTGACAGGCGGAAGCAAGGCATTGATCAATCCACCAAGTTCCCGCTGATCCGAGGTTCGGGTTTTCGCAAATGCATGTTGAAGGTGCGTCCGAATGGTGTTGACTGACAGCTTGAGCACATCGGCAATGTCTTGCGGGCCATCTCCCTTGGCCACCATGAGTGCAACGCGGGCTTCCATCACTGTAAGGTCAAACATGGTGCGCAGGATTTCCAATGCCATAGGCTGTTGCTCACCGCGCCTTGCCACAAACACGGCACAATGGCCAAGCCCCATGGCACCCCGCACATCTTTGCCGGAGATTGGCAACACATAGGCAGCCAGTCGTTCACCATCGTCGCTGATCAAAGGGACGCCAATGCCGGAAATGCCGATTGCGACGTCGCCTTTCAAGGCACGGTCTATGGCTTCATCCAGTGCTGATGAATGGCCGGCAATGCGTTTGGCTTGCAAAGTACCCTGCGGCAGGTGGAGCGCATGTCCCTGTGAGAGCATGCTCTCACCCGACGCATTGGTGAATACCAGCCGCCGCCCAAGGCCCACAACAAACACTGCAACCGACAGGGCATCCAGCACCTGACGATAAAGCGTCATGGCCAACTTGCCCTTGTCCGTGAGGTCGTTGATCATCATGGCGCGGCGCACATGCGG
>JANMEM010000226.1:0-4545 GCA_031376985.1 Hyphomicrobiales bacterium | reverse complement strand
TGATGTACGATTTCGCTCTCAAAATGACGCCGGATGACATTGAGGCAGTTGCCGCCCAACTCTACATGGAAATGCTGGAGCAGGGCTTCACCCGCGTCGGGGAATTCCATTACCTTCACCACGCTCGCGACGGCCACGCCTATGCTAATATTGCTGAACACGCAATACGCATTGCCGCGGCAAGTGCGGAAACAGGAATTGGCATGACACTGCTTCCGGTGTTTTACGCCCACGCAGGTTTCGGAGCGCTTCCCCCACATGAAGGCCAACGCCGTTTCATCAACAACTTGTCACAATTTGAAAAACTTTTAGAAGCCAGTTCAACTGCGGTGGCAAAATTCCCGGCGCAAACATTGGCATTGCACCGCACAGTTTGCGTGCGGTGACGCCTGACGAATTGAAAGTTCTGGTTTCCATTGCTGGCGACAAACCAATACACATCCACATTGCAGAGCAAACCCAGGAGGTGGAGGATTGCCTTGCGTTGTCAGGTGCCCGCCCCGTGGAATGGCTGCTCGACCATGCGCCGGTGGCAAACAATTGGTGCCTCATACATGCCACCCATATGACAGAAGCGGAAACGCGCGACTTGGGAAAGACGGGCGCTGTGGTTGGCCTTTGTCCTCTTACGGAAGCAAATCTGGGTGACGGTATTTTTCCGGCGCAGGCCTTCATGCGAGCTGGTGGAAAATTCGGGATTGGTTCGGATTCAAACGTGCAGATTTCGTTGCCCGGAGAGTTGCGACAGCTCGAATACTCCCAGCGGCTCAATACACGAAGTCGCAATGCTCTGGCAGAATCCAATGCATCCAACGGACGCTATATCCATGAACATGCTTTGCAAGGTGGAGCACAAGCGCTTGGCGTGAAATCAGGCATTTCGGTCGATCATCCGGCAGACATGGTATCGCTTGATCACTCCACCGCACCCTACTTGAACTCAGACCAAATTCTGGACCACTGGATTTTCGCGGAAGGCTTTAAAGTCGATTGTGTCTGGGCGATGGGACGAAAACAAGTTGATCACGGCCAACACCTAAACCGCACAGCAATAGCCGCACGATACGTCAAAACCATGCAACACCTAATGCTGGGTTGAAATTTCGAACCATCCGATCACGGATGGCTTTTGTTTTCACCATGTGCAATGTGGTCGAGCTTCTTCAACTCGATCAGTACAATTTTTCCACGTCTCACATCAACCAGTCCGTCAACCTTCCACTGCATCAGAATCTTGTTCGTTGACTCGCGTGTAGCACCTGCAAAGTCCGCAAGTTCATTCTGGGTGATGCGCACACCCTGTTCTTCGTCTCCAAAATTCTGATGCAGAACCAAAAGCCGCCGTGCCAATCGCAGATCAAGTGCGTGAAGTGCATATTCCTCCACCGAGTCACTCACCCAGCGCAACCGCTCACATAGAATTTCCATCAAATTGATAGAGAGTTGCGGGCACTTTCTGACAGCTTCCAAAAATGTCAACCGTGATACGGGGAGCAATGCCGAATTCTCCAAAGCCACTGCCGAGGCTGTTCTGGCGAACGTATCCACCATGCCGATTTCTCCGAAACAATGGCCCGGCGGTATTTGATTGAGCACAATCTTGCGGCCAAGTTCGGTAATGATGGAAATTTCAATGCGTCCACCTTGGACAACATACATGGTGCCGCCAACATCGCCCCGTTCAAACAAGGTGGCACCTTTTTTAATGACAGCGGGTTGCGCAGCGCTCAGGACAAAATGATGAGTCTCATCATCCACACCGTCAAACAGACGCGAAATCGCTAGTGCGCTTGACTGGCGTGGTGCGCTGGTTGTCGTGGAAATCGTCATGGCAATGCCCTCAACCTACTATGACTCCGGAATACTACTCTGGCAATCCCGCCAGCAGCAGCGCCTGTTCAAAATCAATGCGGTCTTCCTCATCGACAAATGGCTGAATGCTCACCCAGTGCCGCACCGAGAAGTCTGGCTGAAGTGCCAACACATTCGCAACATGCTGCGATGGATCGAGGCCCAGTCTTGCCTTGTTTGCTGCCATCAACCGCTGCGCCTGGCTTTGGTCAGACATCCGCGACAACCATTTCAGGGAGTTTCGATAGTCATGTTGTGCAAAGAAAACTTCGCCAAGCGACCATAACCGGTAGTCTGCATCAATCGGCAAGTTTGCGATGGAGCGCTCCAGTACAGATGCGGCCTGATCCTTCTGGCCCACACAGCTGAACACCATTCCGGCGTCAGCACTCAGTTCGGGATGGAATGGCAGTGAATCCATTGATCGTTCATAATGCCAAGCCGATTCATTGGGTTCATTTGCCCAGAATTTGACAAACCCAAGGTCAGCCTCGCAGTGCGCATCTGCAGATGAAAGCCGAATTGCCTTGTTGGCAAGCTCTCGCGCAATTCCAAGGTGATCCATGTCCTCCGCCAACCAGCCAAACCGCCACGCGATAGTGTGAGCCCGCGCCAATGAAGACAACAACAGTGGGTATTCCGGATCCAGTTTCTGTGCCGACCGCAAATACCCCATGCCGACCATAAATTGCTCTGAAGAAAAACCGGCAATGCTGGCACGGCCTGCGGCCACCAGTTGATGTGAACCAATTGCCCGTGTGCGGGAGGCCCGACCCAACTCCGCATTTGCAATTGCTGACCCGACGAGCGACGCTAGCACCACCGAGTTCGCCACCGCTTTGTCTAAATATTCGGCGTCACGCGTAAAATTATGTGGACCCTGCTGCACATGCCGCGAATTGAGCGAAGCAAACAACCGGAATCCCATTGGAAGCTCGGCGGCGCGACACCTTACAAGATAGTCGGCGTGGCTGAATGCATCGGCCTCTCGATACTCGCTGTTATCCAGCACATCAATCTGCCAGCCGAATGTCGAAAAATAGCTTGAGCAATTCCACACAAATGCTTCGAGCACTTCATTCTGCTGCTTTTGTTGCCTCTCCGATGTGTTGCTGAATTGAGGCGCCATGACAACAATCGGTGCATTTCTCGAAGCAGTGGCGCTGTCGCTCCCACTTGCGGCATTTGATTTTCGACATACCTCCACAAAATCAACATGGGGTTCATCCGGTTTGGCGAATAGAATTCTTTCCTTGATGTCAACATCAGGTGCAAACGCCCGCAACTCGGTCCACGCGCCACGTTCAACACCGATATTGTTTCGAGCCACCAACGAGCCAATGCGTGCCGCCATATTGATGCTGTGCCCATACATATCATTTTCATGGATGGTCACACGCCCTTTGGTAATGCCAATGCGGTAGTTGAACGACTGTTCAGAAGTGTCGGGCTTTTCAAACGTTTCCAAGGCATGCAGCGCCGAATGATAAGCCGCTTGCGCTGAATCAAAACCCAAAAGCACGCTGTCGCCAACCATGTTGACGATGCGCCCCCCAAACATCTGGCACACTTGATTAAAGACCGCTTGCCCAGACCTTAACTTTGCAATCGCTGTCTCCTCGGATGCAGCCATGGCGGCACTGAAGCCGCAAGCATCAGCGTGTAAAAACGCGAGTTCCAGACTGCTGGGCATTATAAAAACACTTGCTCCGACAAAGCCAATTGACACAAACACAGCCGTAAGTGATCCTAGTCCAAGTGTTAACCAGATCACAGTCCGAAGATTTTCCTTCTTATATCGTGCTTTAACTGGCAGTCAAAAACAGAGAGAACACTCAAATGACTTCACAAACTCCAGAACAGTTCATCAGTTCATTGAAGAAGTCGGGGCTCATTGTTGTGATGGACGACAAGTATTATTTCATTCCGCTGGCCACGATGAACCAGTGTCAGTTCCCTGATGCATTCCAAAAGGGCACGAAAGGCATCAGCGAAGACTTTTTCGCCAAGGAAAATCCGGGCGGCTCCTCGGCTGCAGACATCGCTGCCACTCAAAGCCTGATTTTCAACAGGCTGGACCACCATCTCGGCAAATTCGGCGTCGCAGATGGTATCAGCCAGGCTATCTGGATCGATGTGGAGGGCGAAGTTGCCGGTAAGCACGTCAGCCAATCAGAACATTCCAAGCAGGTTTTGTTCAGCTATGGTGGAACAGGAAACAAGAAAATTGTTGTGGACCTGTCCAAAGGTGGCAAGCCTTCCACCGGTTAGTGCTCGACTTTCAAGCGGCGGCGAAATATGGATGCGCGGATTTCAGCACTTGCGAGGCGAATTGGAATATCCCGCCTTGCAAACTTGACTGGTCTCGACAGGATAGGTTTCCCTGTTGTTGCCGCCATTCGCCCCATATCGCGCAATCTGACGGTCAGCTTTGGCAAAGGCCCAACATTGGAACACGCCAAACTGTCGGCAATTATGGAAGCGGCCGAACTTTTCTACAGTGAGGCCCCACCGCATCAACCGTTGACAGCTGAATTTTCCGCGTTGGCACTTGGCTCTGCTTTGGATCCTGAAAAATTGGGCGGCTTCGACCCGTCAATCGACATGAGGCAGGAAACATTTGACTGGGTGCAAGGCTTCCATGTTCAATCAAAGCAACCTGTTCTGGTGCCCTGGCAAGTGATTTCAATGGAT
>JANMEM010000225.1:0-2341 GCA_031376985.1 Hyphomicrobiales bacterium | reverse complement strand
GTGCTTACCGTAGGTGATCTATTGAGTTACCTTGCTACAACTGACAATGGCTGTGCTGCCGCGTT
This sequence comes from Hyphomicrobiales bacterium, assembly GCA_031376985.1. Taxonomy (GTDB): domain Bacteria; phylum Pseudomonadota; class Alphaproteobacteria; order Rhizobiales; family Aestuariivirgaceae; genus Aestuariivirga. The sequence continues at coordinate 2,276 of JANMEM010000225.1, read as the reverse complement.
TTCGAATTTGAAGCTGGTGCGTGCTGCTGTGAACCAAAATCATGTCGGGCTGGATTTCCCGTTGAAGGATGCAACTGAGGTTGCCTTCTTTCCGCCCGTGACAGGTGGCTGATGCGCCTCAATGTTTTTTTGCAAAAGGCCGGAGTTGGTTCGCGACGTGAAGCGGAACGCATGGTTGAGCAGGGGCGCGTGACAGTGAATGGGGCGGTTGCCACTGCCACTGTTCCGGTTGAAGAGAATTACCTGGTGCTGCTGGACGGGAAGCCCGTAGCGCCTGATACGCGGGCTGTTCCAAGGTTGTTTTTGATGAACAAGCCGATTGATGTTTTGGTGACAAACCATGACCCGCAGGGGCGTCGCACCGTGTTTGAGCTTGACGCGTTGAACCCGCCGATGTGGGGCAAGGACAGGCCGCGGGTCATGAGTGTCGGGCGGCTCGATGTCAACTCAGAAGGGCTGTTGGTGTTGTCCTCCGACGGGCCATTGGCGCAAACAATGATGAGTCCGGCGTCGGCTTTGCCCCGCGTTTATCGTGTGCGTGTACGCGGGCGGCTGACGGAAAAGCAGATTGAAGAATTGAAACGTGGTGTGACGATTGAAGGGATTAATTATCGCGGCGCGGAATTTGTTGAAGAAGCAGACCTCGGCGGGCGCACGAATTCCTGGTACCGGGTCACGCTGCGTGAAGGCAAGAACCGCGAAATCCGAAAGTTGTTTGAGTATTTCGGTTGCATGGTGAACCGATTGATCCGGGTGCAGTATGGTCCTTTTGTGTTGGGGGATTTGAAAACGGGCGAAGTGAAGGAAGTATCTGCTGTTCTAGTGCAGAGATTGATTGAAGAATTGGGGAAGCGTGTTGTGAAGGTGTAAAGGCCCATCGCGCTTCGGGCACTTCCCCAACAAGTTGGGGATGGATGTGTAGCAGTCTTCTCACCCAACTTGTTTGGGGAGTACCCCGAAGGGGTGAGGGGGGCCTTTTTCTAATATTGTCCTGTTGTTGCGACGGATTTTGAACTCCATTTCGTCTTTGATTCAGGAGGGCGATATGGAAAAAACAAGACACCTGAATTTTGCACGAAATTTGAGAGCCAACCAAACCTCGGCTGAATTAAAGCTATGGTCGCAGCTGCGTCGACGTCGGGTGGGAGGTTATCGCTTCAATCGACAATTTGCGATTGGGCCCTATGTCGTCGATTTTGTTTGTCGAGAGAAGGCGCTTGTGATTGAGGTTGACGGTGCAACCCATGGCGACACTCACGAAATCTCATATGATAAGAAGCGAACAGCGTTTTTGATGTCGCAAGGCTATCAGATGTTTCGCGTCAACAACGTGGACGTCTATGAAAATCTCGATGGTGTGTTGAACGGGATATTGCTTGCATTGGAAAGATCTGAGAATGCGTTTCGGAGAAAAGGCCCCATCGCCCTTCGGGCACTTCCCCAACAAGTTGGGGAAGAGGATGGTGGTCGATCCCCCTGAGCGACTTAGGAAAGTGCCCGAAAGGTTGGTGACGTCACTTTGCCTAATGCCCCTCAAACCCCACCAATGTATGCACCTTCACACCTTTGGCTTTCAATTTGGCGGCACCGCCCAAATCCGGTAGATCAATCACGAAAGCTGCGGCCACAACTTCGCCGCCTGACTTGCGGATCAGATCGATGGCTGCACCTGCGGTTCCGCCTGTGGCGATCAGATCATCGATCAGCAACACGCGGTCACCTTGCTGAATGGCGTCGGCGTGGATTTCAATGGTGTCCACGCCATACTCCAGGGCATATTCCTGCCCGATGACGCGATGGGGCAGTTTGCCCTTTTTGCGGATGGGAATGAAACCGCGACCAAGGTTGTATGCAACGGCACCGCCCAGAATAAATCCGCGTGCTTCAATGCCTGCAACGTAGTCGATCTCGCCCTTGAGGAATGGCCAAGTCAATTCATCAACAGTGGCGCGGAAGCCGTGCATATTTGAGAGCAGCGTGGTGATGTCACGGAACAGGATGCCGGGTTTGGGATAGTCCGGTATCGTGCGGATGTAGCGTTTGATGTCGAATCCGTTGCGAAGGTCCATGAGTGAGTTCCGTTATGGCCATTTGACTAGGGGTGGCATGGAGGAAAGGATTGAATCCACATTGCCGCCGGTTTTCAGTCCGAAGATGGTGCCGCGATCATACAGCAGGTTGAACTCCACGTAGCGGCCACGGCGGATCAATTGTTCCTCGCGGTCTGCATCCGTGAAGGCAAGGGCCATGTTGCGGCGCACGAGAGTGGGATAGGT
>JANMEM010000211.1:0-9521 GCA_031376985.1 Hyphomicrobiales bacterium | reverse complement strand
GTGACCATGAAGCCACCGAAAATATTGATCGACGCGAGGATGAGCGCCAGGAAACCGAAGATCATGGCAGTGGTGGAGCCAGAAGCTACACCGCCCGCGCCGACGGCCAGAAGTGCACCCACCACGATGACAGACGAAATGGCGTTGGTGACGCTCATCAACGGCGTGTGCAAGGCGGGGGTGACGTTCCACACCACGTAGTAGCCCACGAATACCGCCAGCACGAAAATGCCAAGGAGCGAGATGAAGGGATCAATTGCCATGTGTTCCATTATTTCGCTCCGTCATAAATCTTGTGCACCAGCTTGCCGCCCTTGGCGATCATGGTGCCGCTGATACATTCGTCAGCTTCGTCAATTTTGAGTGTCCCGTCTTTCTGGATGATGAGGTCGAGAAAGTTGGCAATGTTTTTGGCAAACAATGGCGCGGCGTTACCTGCGAGTTTTCCGGCGAGATTGACCGTGCCTATGATTTTTACACCGTTGTGGTCGACGATTTCATCCGGCTTTGAGAGCGGGCAATTGCCGCCGCGTTCCACTGCGAGGTCCACGATTATAGATCCGGGCTTCATGCTCTCGACCATGGCTTGCGTGATCAGTGTTGGCGCAGGACGTCCCGGAATCAAAGCCGTGGTGATGACAATGTCTTGCGACTTCACATGGCCTGCGACGAGTTCCGATTGCTTGGCCTTTTCTTCAGCCGTCAATTCGCGGGCGTAACCCGCAGCGGTGGCGGCTTCGGCGAGATCGACGTAAATGAATTTGGCACCCAGCGATTTCACCTGTTCTTCGGTGGCCTTGCGCACATCGGTGGCGGATACAATTGCTCCCAGGCGTCTGGCGGTTGCAATAGCCTGCAAGCCCGCAACGCCCACACCCATGATGAAAACTTTCGCTGCGGCAACTGTGCCTGCGGCTGTCATCATCATCGGGAAAGCGCGACTGAAATTGGCGGCGGCATCCACTACGGCTTTGTAGCCAGCAAGATTCGCCTGCGAGGACAGAATATCCATACTCTGGGCGCGGCTGATGCGCGGCATCAATTCAAGCGCGAAGGCAGTGACGCCTGACTTTGCGAACACATCAAGCGCCTTGCGGTCACCATAAGGTTCAAGCCCGCCTGCGATAATGGCACCGGATTTCATGGCCTTCACCAGCTTGTCCGATGGACGGCGAATGGTGAGGACAATATCGGCATCATTGACGACAGCATCGCCCTTAACGATCGTGGCACCCGCGTCACTGTAGGCTTGATCTGAAATATTGGCTCCCAGTCCAGCGCCCGACTGAACGCTGACCGCTGCACCTTTTTTTAAATAGGCCTTCACCGTGTCCGGTGAAGCTGCCACACGCGCCTCCCCGGCAGTTGTTTCCGTAGGAACCGCAATTTTCATGTCAGGTAATTCCGATCAGACGTTTGCGGCAACGAAGATGCCAAACAGCACCAGCAGGACACCTGAAACGCGCCAGCTACCTGAGCGAACGTCGATGATCACAGCCAGAATGCCCGCAATAATTCCGGCAAAACCTGTGAACACGTTCCAATTCGGCATAAACCGGAATGCGACCAAAGCCACAAGTACAAACAGGCACACCATTGACAGCGCAACGGAGCCCTTCAGAAAGCCTTCGTAAGTATCCTTGTGGTCTGCAAGGCCGCGTGGTGTGTGTGTGGGCGAATGGTCTGCCATGGTGAATGTCCCCTCCAACCGGAATCTGAATGAAACATGGCTTTAGCGAAGCCCAGGCCTTGCTGCAAGGCGGTCGTTTTGGCGCATCTCCCCGGTTTCTTTCGCCACAATTCGGTGCTAGTCCCGCAACCTCAGGCAAAGGGGGACTTTACCAATGACGATTTATGCTTCTCTTCAGGGTTTTGATACGCGCTACACACCGGGATTGGCGCGGGAAACCGCACATCTCTATGAGCGGGTGAAACGCGTCATGCCGGAAGTCGAATGGGCTTCCCACGCGGCATACGCCCAGGCCATCAACGCACTCAAAAAAGAAAAGCATGCCGTCATTCTCGCCCATAATTATCAGGCACCTGAAATTTATCATGGCGTGTCGGATGTGGTGGGGGACAGTCTTTATCTTGCCAAGCAAGCTGCTGTTACGGAAGCAACTGTCATCGTGCAGGGTGGCGTGCATTTCATGGCCGAGACCTCAAAACTGCTCAGCCCTCACAAAACGGTTCTCATGCCAGATATGCGGGCGGGATGCTCGCTGGCTGAATCAATCACCGGCGCTGACGTCAGAATGCTCCGCGCCAGGCATCCCGGTGTTCCGGTTGTCGCTTACGTCAATACATCGGCAGATGTGAAAGCCGAGGTTGATATTTGCTGCACATCTTCCAACGCAGTCAAAGTGGTGGAAAGTCTGGGCGTGCCGGAAGTCATATTCTTGCCGGACCAATATCTCGCGGCGAACGTTGCAAACCAGACCAACATCAAAATCATTTCATGGGCGGGTGCTTGCGAAGTGCATGAGCGTTTCACGCCTGAGGAAATCCGTGAATATCGCGCAGCTCACCCCGGCATTGAAATCATCGGCCATCCTGAATGTCCGCCCGAGGTGATCGCCGAATGTGACTTCTCAGGCTCCACCGCAGCAATGATAAAATACGTCAAGGACCGCCGCCCAAAACAGGTGTTGATGGTGACGGAATGTTCGATGTCAGACAACGTGGCCGCTGAAACACCGGATGTGGATTTCATCCGCCCCTGCAATTTCTGCCCGCACATGCGTCGCATCACCTTGCCGGCAATTTTGAACTCGCTTCTGACGATGACGACGAAGGTGGAGATTGAAGAAGGACTTGCAGCCCGTGCCCGGCTTTCAGTTCAGCGTATGATCGATCTGAAATAATGCATGCACCCATTCTGATTATCGGCGGCGGTTTGGCCGGGCTGTTTTGTGCGCTGAAACTCGCTCCGCATCCCGTCACAATTATGTCTACTGCACCCATCGGCACAGGCGCATCATCGGTGTGGGCACAAGGTGGTATTGCTGCGGCAATGTCGGATGGTGATACGGCGCAAAAACATACCATTGACACCCTGATTGCAGGTGCGGGCCTCTGCGATGAGACCATGGTGCGTGGCATGGCCGAGGAAGCCCGCGCCCGCATACACGACCTTTTGGACTATGGCGTGCCGTTTGACCGTGACCTTGCGGGAACCTTGGTGCAGTCCCGTGAAGCTGCCCATTCGGAACGTCGCATTGTGCGTGTGAAAGGTGACACTGCAGGCAAAGCCATCATGGAAGCGCTTCACATCGCCGCCATCAATGCACCATCGATACAGGTCATTTCGCATGTCACGGCGCAGCAACTCATCACGCAAAATGGTCGCGTCACGGGCGTGTTGGTTCAGGACTCCGCAGGCAAGCTTTTGCAATATGATTCCAGCGCCATTGTATTGGCTACTGGCGGTGTGGGGCAGCTGTATCAGATCACCACCAATCCTGTGGAAAGTGCTGGCATCGGCATGGCCATTGCGGCACGCGCCGGGGCAGTGATTGCCGATGCAGAGTTTGTGCAGTTTCACCCCACCGCCATCAACATCGGCAAAGACCCCGCACCTCTGGCAACTGAGGCCTTGCGCGGCGATGGTGCCATTCTGGTGAATGGCAAGGGTGAACGCTTCATGTTACCCATCCACAAGGATGCCGAACTGGCCCCGCGTGACATCGTTGCACGTGCCGTATTTGCGGAAGTTGTTTCCGGTCGCGGCGCATTTATGGATACTAGGCAAGCTGTTGGCGCGGCGTTCTCCGCGAAGTTCCCGACGGTCTATGCCAGTTGCATGGCCGCTGGCATTGACCCGGTGAAAGCCATGATCCCCGTGGTGCCCGCTGAGCATTATCACATGGGTGGCATTTGGACCGATGCGAAGGGCCGCAGCACCTTGCCGGGCCTGTGGGCGGCTGGCGAAGTGGCGTCTACGGGCGTACATGGGGCCAATCGTCTGGCGTCGAATTCACTGTTGGAAGCCGTGGTGTTTGCGGCGCGGATTGCCGAAGATATTGCATCATTGCCAACCAAACCTGTGACCGCATCGGCCCTCGTCCGGCGCGACACGCTGATGGAAGACGAACCCGCCCTGCGCATGGAATTGCGTGAAGCCATGTCGGCCCATGTGGGTGTAATGCGCGATGGTGATGGCATCACCAAGGCTTTGGACACCATCTCGAGCATTCAGCAACAGGCGCAATCCCTCAGCCTGCAAAACATGGCCCTATCGGCACAAATGGTGGCGACGGCGGCGCTTGTGCGCCATGAAAGTCGTGGCGGGCATTTCCGCACGGATTTCCCTGAGACTGAGCAAGCCTTGGCGTGGCGTTCGCGCTTCACGCTTGACCAGTCACATCAGATTGCATCGGAGGCTCTGTCGACATGACCGCATTTTTGAATCAGCTCCTGGTGCAAGACGCTGTGCGCATGGCGCTCCTCGAAGATTTGGGCCGGGCAGGTGACATCACGACTTTGTCCACTATTCCCGCCTCAGCCACCAGTGTCGCGCAGTTCAATGCACGGGAAACCGGAGTCATCGCTGGTCTTGAATTTGCCCGTGAGGCTTTCCGCCAAATTGATCCGACAGTTCAATTTGAAGTGCTCGTCAATGATGGTGATACGGTTCACCCCAAACAACTTGTCGCCCGCGCCTCCGGCTCATCGCGCTCCTTGCTGAGCAGCGAACGCGTGTCTCTCAACTACTTGGGTCGCCTGTCCGGCATTGCATCGCTCACCGCAAAATATGTGGCTGAAGTCTCCCACACCAAAGCCAAAATTGCCGACACCCGCAAAACCACGCCGGGCCTGCGTGCCTTCGAAAAATATGCCGTGCGCTGTGGTGGCGGCATAAACCATCGCTTCGGACTGGATGACGCAGTATTGATCAAGGACAATCACATTGTTGCTGCGGGTGGAGTGCTTAATGCCTTAAGGTCTGCAAAAAAGGCTGTCGGCCATCTGGTGAAAATCGAAATCGAAGTGGACACACTTGACCAGCTTGCACTGGTGATCAGCGAAGGGGCCGACGTGGTGCTGCTCGACAACATGAGCAATGAACAATTGCGCGAAGCCGTGCGCCGGGTCGGGGGCAAGATGTTGTGCGAAGCATCAGGCGGCGTGAACCTGTCCACAGTCAAGGCCATTGCCGAAACCGGTGTCGATTTGATTTCCGTGGGCGCGCTGACGCATTCGGCCAAGGTGATGGATATTGGTCTGGACTTTATTGGCTAGAGATTTTCCTGCCAATTTTGCCGACCGTAGACGATACGCACAATACGAATGCGTTCATCAAGCATTTCATACACAATCAAATGTGCTCCGACGGTGCGGATGCGAACTGGCCGAAGTGTGTCTTGCCGCTCTTGTGCCAGTCGTGGATTATCCAAAATCAAACCGATGGAATGTTCGATTTTTGCCAAGTAGTTTTTAGTCTGCCTAGCGCCAAAATGTAGTATTCCTTTCAATTCAATTTCGACAAGGTCCTCAATAGCATCTGCTGTGTATTCGAGTTTCATGCGGACTTGGCTTTTTGCGACCTCGCCTGTGCCATCGCGTGTGCGTCGTCAAAAAAGGATCTCACGGTACCGGAATGAACCTTGCTTTTTAGCCCCTTGTTGATTTCGGTGCGAAGCCGATTATTTTGGTCGTCACGTTCCTTCGCATCGCGAACCAAGTCACGCATAAAGTCGCTGGTATTGCTGAAATGCTTACTTTCAGCTTGAGCTTCAATCCACTCTTTTAATTGGTCGGGCAATGAAATGTTCATCGTGGCCATAGACAATCTCCTTTGCAATGAACATTAGCACAAATGACAATCTTTGGCAAACCTTGCCACACGTCACTCCATCGTTTCCAGCTCATCAATCATCCCCGAAATCACACTGAGGCCCTTCTGCCAGAACACCGGATCCGTCGCATCCAATCCAAAAGGCTTCAGCAATTCAGAGTGATGTTTCGTGCCACCGGCTTTCAGCATTTCGAAATATTTGTCCTGAAAGCCATCGCTGCTTTCCTGATATCGGGCGTAAAGCGAGTTTACGAGGCAATCGCCAAAGGCATAGGCATAAACGTAAAATGGCGAGTGGATGAAGTGGGGGATATAGGTCCAGAACACTTCATAGCCCGGGCCGAATTCGATGGCATCGCCCAGGCTTTCCGCCTGCACACTCATCCAGATGTCGTTGATCTGTTCGGGTGTCATTTCGCCTTCTTTGCGGACGGAGTGGATTTTACGTTCGAAGGTATAGAAAGCGATCTGCCGCACCACAGTGTTGATCATGTCCTCGACTTTTGAGGCCAGCATGATCTTCCGTTTTTTCGGATCATCAGCGGCTTTCAGCAGGCGTTGGAAGGTGAGCATTTCACCGAATACAGAAGCCGTTTCCGCCAGCGTCAAAGGAGTATTGGCCATAAGGGCACCTTGCCGTCCAGCCAACACCTGATGAACGCCGTGGCCCAATTCATGTGCCAGCGTCATCACATCACGGGGTTTGCCTTGATAGTTGAGCAACACATACGGATGAGCAGATGGCACCGTGGGGTGCGCGAAGGCACCGGGAGATTTGCCGGGGCGAGATGGCGCATCAATCCAGTTTTTGTCGAAAAAGGTTTTGGCAATACCCGCCATCTCCGGCGAGAATTCTCCGTAGGCTGACAATACCGTTTCTTTGGCTTCCTCCCAACCAATCGGGCGATTGTCTTCGCGTGGCAGTGGTGCATTGCGGTCCCAGTGCATGAGCTTGTCCTTGCCCATCCACTTGGCTTTCAGGCGATAGTAGCGATGCGACAGATTTGGGTAAGCGGCACGGGCCGCTTCAACGAGAGCAGCCACAACTTCGGGCTCGACGCGGTTAGACAAATGCCTGGCATCAGCAATGTCCTTGAAGCCGCGCCATTGGTCAGAAATCGATTTGTCCTTCGCCAGCGTATTGGTGATCAGCGCGAAGAGTTTCACATTCGCACCAAAGGTTTTCGCCAAAGCTTCCGATCCCGCCTTGCGTACAGCTTCATCAGGCGACTGCATCAGATTCAATGTGGGTTCGAGGCGCAAGGTTTCGCCATTCACCTCAAATGTCAGTGCCGCCATGGTTTCGTCAAACAGCCGGTTGAATGCACCCGCACCCGTTTGGGACTTCTCAAGGAACAACTGCTCGAGTTTCGCGTCAAGCTGGAACGGCTTTTCCATGCGCAGATTGTCAATCCACGGTTTATAATGAGCCAGTGCAGGTGAAGTCATGGCCACGGCCAAATGGTCGTCGTCCAGCATGTTGAATTCGAGTTCATAGAACAACAGCAATGTTGAAAGTTCGGTAAGAGTCGCACTCGTGTCACCATAAAATTTGGCGCGAACAGAGTCAGTGGTATCACCGACGTAGTACAGCTGTGCATAGGAGCCAATACGCCCGATGAGGTCAGACAACGATTCATACGCTTTGAGCGAAGCAGCCAGTTGATCGCCTGAAAGTGATGCGAGTTTGCCTTGGTAACTGGCCGCGAAGGACTTGCAATCAGCTTCTGATTTCTCAATGTCAGCCTTCAACGCGGGCGCATCGGGTGCGACATAAAGATCGTTTAGGTTCCATTCGGGCAGATTTGCAAGTGCAGTCATCATACGGTCCTTTGTGAAGCAACAGATATGGAGGGCAGACGTGCGAATGGCAACCCGTTGCGTGACGGCATTGACACAGGCCCGTTCCGACGCAACAACATGGTCTTGAACCACGTCGAGATTGCACAAGAATGCCTAGCACCAGCAGCTTAGACACAGTCAATAATCTGCGCGGTGCATTGATTGGCTGCGGCTTTTTCGCCGTTAATCAGATGCACGGCTGGCGCGATGTTGAAAGTGCAATAATCGTGGCAATCTGCGACACGAACGCCGGCCGATTGAAGGCTGTTGGTGATCAGTTTGGTGTTGGGTCACGCTATGCCAATGCGCGCGACATGCTGGAAGTCGAACGTCCGGATTTTGTTGATATTGCGACGACTGTTCCAAGCCACCGGGCGTTGGTTGAGCTTGCGGCTTCGCTCAAAATACCTGTGATTTGCCAGAAGCCCTTTGCTCTCAACATCGCTGATGCCAAAGCTATGGTCGCTGCATGCGCCGCAGCAGAAGTGCCCCTCATGGTACATGAGAATTTCCGCTGGCAGTCAGCCATCATGAAAGTGAAAGAGGTCATTGCAAGCGATACCATCGGCAAGCCGTTCTGGGGCCGTGTCTCGTTCCGCTCGGCCTACGACGTGTTTTCGGGCCAACCCTACCTGGCAGAGGGCAAACGCTTCATTGTCGAGGATCTGGGGATTCATGCTTTGGACGTGGCGCGGTTTCTCTTGGGCAATGCAGAAAATGTTTCTGCTCGCATCACACGCATTAACCCGAAAATCAAAGGTGAAGACGTTGCGACAATACTGTTGGACCATGGTGCGGGCGTGACATCCGTTGTCGATTGTTCATATGCCACGCGCCATGAAGTGGAAGCATTCCCTGAAACATTGATTGAGATTGATGGTGACCTCGGGAGTTTGCGGTTATCACAGGGCTATATTTTGTCGGTGACCACGGCATCGGGTACGAATCACGATGATGTTTCACCTCCGTTGCTGCCGTGGGCATCGAGGCCTTGGCACAACATTCAGGAAAGTGTTGTGTTAATCCAGCAGCATTGGATCGATTGCCTGAAATCCGGACGCGACCCTGACACGTCAGGCTTGGATAACCTTCAGACTTTTGCCCTTGTCGAAGCAGTATATGAAAGCGCCAGTACGGGTAAGACTGTTTCCATCAAAGAAATTTTGGCCTGAACCATGACAGCCGCTATCCGCATTACCTATCGCATCGAAACCTCTGCCAGCATTGAAAAACTGGCTGACAAAATTGCTAGCGACCAGTCCACAGGAACTTTCGTGGATTTGCCCGGTGAGACCGAAGAGTTGAAAAACCGGGTTGCAGCCCGGGTTGAGAGCATTCGGAATTTGCCTGACATAGCGACGCCATCTTTCCCCACAGATGAGCGCGGTCCGTTTCACCGTGCTGATGTGGACATTGCTTTTCCGCTCAACGCCGTTGGCACTGATCTTTCAGCACTGATGACAATTGCCATCGGCGGCGTTTATTCCATCAAGGGCATGAGCGGCATTCGCATCGTTGACATGCAATTGCCTGACGCATTCAGAGGGGTTTATCCCGGCCCGCAGTTCGGCATGAAGGGAAGTCGCAAACTCACCAGCGTTTATGATCGTCCCATCATTGGAACTATAATAAAGCCTGCACTGGGGCTTCGTCCACATGAGTCTGCGGTACTTGTGGGCGAAGTGGTCGAAGCAGGGGCAGACTTCATCAAAGATGATGAAAAACTGATGTCGCCTGACTACTCGCCCCTTGAAGATCGCGTAAAAGCCATCATGCCGATCATCCTGGATCACGAGCAACGAAGTGGCAGGAAATGCATGTATGCCTGGGGTATTTCCGCCACTGATCCTGACGTGATGATGCGCAATCATGATCTGGTTTT
>JANMEM010000200.1:0-4348 GCA_031376985.1 Hyphomicrobiales bacterium | reverse complement strand
CATGCGCCTGCCGACTCCCGCCACTTTCAGCCACCCTGACTGGACCCGTGCCATTTCGGCACATGTTCTGGGGGCCACTTTCGTTCAGGTTCCCGAATCGGGTATTCCTCGACTGTCGGGCTTGCTGCGCAAAACCCGCTGGCCCTTGCCCCACTATGACACGTGGTTGACCCCGCTCACGCCTACAGGGCAACCCGCAGCAGGTTTGCCGCCAAAAACTGAAGATGCACTTGCGTTGTTGGAAGTGACTGATGGACCTGTCCTGTTCCGCAACATGCGGTTGGCCCACCCCGTCACCCAAACCTTGCTTGCTGCTGCGTCTTATCAAAACATCATCAAAACCTGGCAACGTGCCGGATTGAACCTTGAAGGCAGTTACGAAGACTGGTTGATGCAGAACTTCGACCAGAAGCGACGCAAGGAACTCAAACGCCTGCGTGCGCGATTGGGAGAGCAGGGCGCTTTGGAAAGCATCGCACTGGAACCAGACGGTGACCTGGAGCCGTTTTTGCACGCATTCCTGAAACTCGAAGCAAAAAGCTGGAAAGGCAAACGCGGATCTGCTGTCGCCAATGACAGCAAGTTGCAAAGCGGCCTTGCCGCAGGGCTGCACGCCATGCACGGCAATGGGCGTCTCAAATTCTGGCAAATCAACTTCAATGGCGAAGCGATTGCATCACTTTTTGCGCTTGTTGACGACGGCGAAGTTACCTTGGGTAAAATCGCCCACGACGAGGCTTTCGCCAAATCATCCCCAGGCGTGTTGATCATTCTCGACGCCACGGCATCACTCATGGGCCAGCCAGGCCTCACTCTCGCCGACAGCAATGCCATGCCGGGCCACCCGATGATTGACCGCATCTGGCGTGACCGCATTGAATGCGTCGACGTGCTGTTGGCTGGCCCGTCAACCCCATCACCTCTGTTCACGTTTCTCGCCCGCTACATTGGCACAAAATTTGCTGCGAAAGAAAAGGCAAAGCGCGTGCTGGCGCATTGGACAGGACGAAAATTATCATGAGCATCATCTCCCTCGACCCCGCAGTTGCCAAGGCCAAATTCCTCAAGGAAGCCTTCACTCTCAAGCATCACCTCGTTGGCAATCCATTGTTCACATTGCCAAGGCTTGTGGCCTTGGCGAAAACCATGCCGCGTGATCATATCGAATTCAATTCCGGTAAAGTTGCCGTAGGCGTAAAGCCTGAAGACGTGCCGCAAATCGATATGGCACCGGAAGAGGTGATCAAATCCATCGAAACCGCTAACGCCTGGATGGTCATCAAGCGCGTCGAGAAAGACCCTGAATATAAGGCTGTGCTCGAAACCTTTGTGCAGGAAGCCAATATCGCAGCAGGTCGCTCAGCTCATGATTATAGCGATGTTGAAGGCTTCATTTTTGTGTCATCCGCCAAGGCAACGACGCCATTCCATCTCGATGCCGAAGAGAACATCCTCATCCAGATCCACGGCGACAAATTTGTGCGCACTTTCGACAACCGTGATTGCAAACTGATCAGCGAAGCTTCAATGGAAATATCGCCGTCAAAGCATCGCAATCAACACTACGAAGACTGGTATGAAAGCCGCGCCACGCTGCATGCGCTAAAGCCGGGCGACGCCGTTCACATGCCCTATATGATCCCCCATTGGGTGGCGACGGGTGACAGCTACTCCATTTCCATGGCGATGACCTGGAAAACACCGGAAGTAAAACGCCTGAACAAGATCCGCCTGATGAACGGCACTCTTCGCCATATTGGACTGCCCCAGCGTCCACCCGGCGCTTCTCCTACCCTGGATGCTGCAAAAGTACTGGTCCACGACGCCATGCGCCTGGTGATTGACCCCATCCGCAAGTCTGACGGCGCACGCAAACTGCTGCGCGGCCTGATTTACGGAAAAAAGGCAAATTACTACATGAAGCAGGAAGCCAAATAGTCCGGCCTCCAAATCAGCCCTTGCTATTGTCCTGATTTACCCCCATATGCGCCCTATCGATTTTCGGCCATCTGGCTTGTCATCGCGCTCGTTTCTGCAAGTGCAATAGACCACTACCTTATTTCCAAAAACTCGATAGGCCGAACCGGATGTTTTATCCGGGGCGGAATGCTTTGCACTCGAAAGGATAACGACATGGCAACAGGCACAGTAAAGTGGTTCAACACCCAAAAAGGTTTTGGATTTATTGAACCAAGCGACGGCACCAAGGACGTGTTCGTGCACATCAGCGCAGTAGAACGTGCTGGCATGCGCGGCCTCAATGAAGGCCAGAAGATCAATTATGACCTCACCGCTGACAAGCGCACGGGCAAGTCTTCTGCTGACAACCTTCAGGCTGTCTAAGACGTAATTCCGTTTTAAATCCCGCCAACCACGGATGTACTGGTGGCGGGATGAAACGGTTGGTGAAGTGCCGGATTCTAGGTTCCGGCACCAACTCCTCCACTCTAAAAGTCTGCCAAGGCAGAAAAGGATTTCATGCGTATTCTCGTTCGCGATAACAACGTCGATCAAGCCCTCCGCTTCATGAAGAAGAAGATGCAGCGCGAAGGTCTGTTCCGCGAACTCCGCATGAAGGAAGCCTTCGAAAAGCCGTCAGAAAAGCGCGTCCGCGAACATGCGGAAGCCATTCGTCGCGCAAGGAAGGCCGAACGCAAGAAGTTGCAACGCGAAGGCGTGCTGCCCATGCCAAAGCCAAAGCCACGCCCCGAACGCAAGGGCAGCCCTTTCCCATCCACAACAGGTGGCGCATCTGCACCAGCCACGGGAACAACTGGCCGCTATTAATTTGGCGCAGTACTTCGAATAGAAATAACCCCGGTGATGAGCCGGGGTTTTGTTTTAAGTGGGCCTTGATTACCCCACCAAACTTTCCGCATCGACATAGGCATAACCCAAGTCATCGGCCACGGCCTTATACGTCACCTTGCCAGCGGCCACATTCAAACCGTGCCGCAGATGCACATCATCTGATAGTGCCTTTTTCCAACCCTTGTTCATGATCGCCAGACCAAACGGCAGCGTGGCATTGTTCAAGGCATAGGTTGATGTGCGCGCCACACCGCCCGGCATATTCGCCACACAGTAATGAATCACACCATCCACCACGTAGGTCGGTTCGGCATGCGTAGTTGCTTTTGAGGTTTCGGCACAACCACCCTGATCAATGGCAACGTCGACCAGAACTGAACCGGGCTTCCAGTCTTTCAACATCGCCTTGGTCACCAGCTTTGGCGCGGCAGCACCGGGAATCAGCACGCCACCAATCACCAGATCAGCTTGCGCACATTCCTCTTCCACGGCACCTTGCGTGGAATAGATCGTTTTTAATTGCGTCCCGAATCGCGCCACCAGTTCTTCCATCCGGTCCGTGGATTTTTCGATAATCGTCACATCAGCGCCAAGTCCCAGAGCCATTGCAGCAGCATTGGTGCCAACCACACCACCACCCAGAATCACAACCTTGGCCGGTGACACGCCGGGCACACCACCCAGCAAAACACCGCGACCACCCTGCGCCTTTTCAAGCGAATGCGCGCCAGACTGCACAGACATGCGGCCCGCAACCTGAGACATCGGTGCCAGCAAAGGCAAGCCGCCACGTGCACTCGTCACTGTCTCATAGGCGATGCAAATTGCACCTGACGCTACAAGGTCTTTCGTCTGCGCCGGATCGGGTGCCAAGTGCAGATAGGTATAAAGTATCTGGCCCTCACGCAACATTTTGCGCTCTTGTGATTGCGGCTCTTTCACTTTCACAATCATGTCAGCTTTTGCGAAAATCTCATCCGCATTGGCAATGATCGTGGCACCGGCTTTCAAATAGTCTTCATCAGACGAACCGATGCCGAGGCCAGCACCCGCCTGCACCATCACCTTGTGCCCATGGCGCACAGCTTCGTTCACCGATGTGGGCGTCATCCCCACACGATATTCATGGTTCTTGATTTCCTTTGGCACGCCGACAAGCATTTTCATTTCCTTCTCGATTGGTTGCTCCAATCATAGGGCAACTGCGCTGAAATGAAATTCCGCGCCATGCCCTAACCTTTGCCAATGGATTGAATAATATTCTATATTGTGCCAGATTTATGCAATGAAATCCGAAATTATAGACAGAACAGACAAAATCATTCTCACGCAATTGCAACGTCAGGGCAACATGTCGCTGTCTGAACTTGCTGAAAAAGCCGGCCTGTCCGCATCATCCTGCCACCGTCGCGTCAAGCTGCTGGAGCAGAAGGGCATCATCACCGGATACAGTGCAGCACTGGACCGGAAGGCACTTGGCCTCACCAACGAATTCTTCGTCGAAGTGTCGCTTGTCGCGCAAACCGAAGAAGCCTTT
>JANMEM010000146.1:0-2907 GCA_031376985.1 Hyphomicrobiales bacterium | reverse complement strand
AAATGTTGATGTGCCGCAGCTGTTTGAGCGGGTGGCACAGCGGATATTGCCAGCCTTGGAGCGCCGCGACCTGTCACTTAATATTGAACTAGGTGAGGATGTGTTCCAACTGGTCGCGGATCAGCACCGCCTGGAGCAGATTCTTGGTCATCTGTTGTCCAATGCCATCGGCTTTTCCCATCCGAAGGGTACGATCACTTTGGGTGCGCGCAAGAACGGCGCTCGGCTACAAATCTGGGTGGCTGATCGCGGCAAAGGTATTGAGCCGGACTTTCAACCCCGCGCCTTTGACCGCTTTCAAGCCAAACCGCAAGCAGGCAGCCATCGTGGTCCAGGTTTAGGGCTTGCGATTGTCAAAAGTTTCACTGAACTTCACGGCGGCAGTGTTGCGCTGTCATCCAGAATCAATGAAGGCACCACTGTTGTCTGCACCTTGCCGATTGCCGGACCACAACAGCGCATGGACCGGGCAAAGGGTGCGGCGTGACTGCTGGTTTCGAACAGGTCTTGAAGCTCGAAGGCGAGGCGGCAACGGCGGCACTCGGACAACGGCTTTCGCTGTGGGTACGGCCCGGCATGGTCATTTTGCTCGAAGGCGACTTGGGTTCAGGCAAATCCACCTTGGCGCGGGCCTTTATCCGTGAGCTGATGAAAGAGGGAGCGGCTACTGATATTCCAAGCCCGACATTCTCACTGATCCAGAGCTATGAAGAGACACGCGTTCCGGTTTTTCACGCGGATCTGTATCGCTTGCGGCACGGGGCTGAAGTTGATGAACTTGGGTTGGATGGTTTGCTTTCAACTCATGCCGGATTGATTGAATGGCCAGATCGTTTGGGGCAGTTAGCCAGTGATGATATTCTGACAGTTTCATTGTCAGGACGAGATAGCAGTCGAATTGCCAGACTGAAGCCAAGCGGTGCGTGGCTTAATGCGCTCCAACGAGATGCAGAGTTACAGAAATTCCTGTCGTGCACACCTCACGCAACGTCGCAACGCTATTTTTTCGAGGGTGACGCCTCGGCACGGCGCTATGAGCGATTGGTTTCGCCGACAGGCGACATGTGCCTGTTGATGGACATGCCACAACGTCCCGATGGTCCACCAGTCAAATTTGGCAAACCCTATAGTGCAATCTCCCATCTTGCTGAAAACATTACGCCGGTTGTGGCCATCAACACGCATCTTGTGGCGCTGGGTTACAGTGCGCCTATTGTTCTGCAAGCTGACTTGGCCAAAGGGTTCGGCCTGATCGAGCCGCTTGGCTCTCAGGTTTATGGCAAGATGATGCTGGATGGCTTCGACATGCGTGAACCCCTCGAAGAGGCAGCGGCAGTTCTGGCTGATATGGCCTTGCATGATTGGCCGCGGCACCCTGAAGCAGCGCCGGGTGTTGCCCACACCGTTCATGACTATGATCAGGCCGCACAACTGATTGAAGTTGACTTGTTGCCGTCATGGTTCATTCCCCACGCGCGGGGTGTGGAAGCGACACTTGAACAAAAGGAACAATTTGAAGATATCTGGATCAGCTTGCTGACACTGGCTCAGCCTGCAAAGCCGCAATGGACAATCCGCGATTATCATTCACCCAATCTGCTTTGGATTCCCGAACGGGAGGGCTTGAAGCGTGTCGGCATCATTGACAGTCAGGATGCCGTCATGGGTCACCCGGCCTATGATCTGGCGTCGATGGCGCAGGACGCGCGGGTGGATATTTCGCCCGCGATGGAAGACCACATTATTTCGCACTATTGTGTCTTGCGTGAAGCACAAGGTGGTTTTAGGCGCGCTGATTTCATGACGGCCTATGCCGTGCTGGGTGCGCAACGGGCTACGAAGATTCTTGGGATTTTCGCACGGTTGAACAAGCGGGATGGCAAGCCTGCGTATTTGAAACATATGCCGCGTGTGTCACGTTATCTCGCACGTAATCTGGAACATCGAGCGCTGGCACCGCTGAAGGCGTGGTATGTGAAACATCTTCCCGAAGCAATTGGATTGACGCCTTGAGTGTGGGTTCCCACGCGATGGTGCTTGCTGCGGGCTTTGGCACGCGTATGCGGCCCCTCACCAACACTATGCCGAAGCCATTGGTGAAGGTGTCGGGGAAGTCCCTGCTCGACTATGGCTTTGACCGCTTGCGTGAAGCGCATGTTGAGACCGCGGTGGTGAACGGACATTATCTTGCGGACCAGATTGAGGCATGGGCCAGCAATGTCACGTCTCCTCGCACCCTGTTTTCCAGTGAACGTGACACCATTCTCGACACCGGTGGCGGTATTGCACGGGCTTTGCCGCTGCTGGGTGAATATCCGTTCTTTGTGTTGAATGCGGATTGTTTCTGGTTGGATGGTCCCACACCTGCACTGGAGCGGCTGCGTGCGGCATGGGATGACTCCACGATGGATTGCCTGTTGTTGCTGTGTGATCCGGCACGGACAACGGGTTATGATGGCAGGGGTGACTTTGTTTTTACCACGGATAGACACGTCATTCGCGCAAAAGACAGGCCAGACGCAAAAGCCTTGGCCTATATCGGCGGCTACCTCGTACATCCTCGTTTGTTTACAACTGCACCACAGGGTGCTTTTTCCATGAATGTGTTGTGGGACAAGGCGATTGTACAAGGCCGCCTGTTTGGTCTTGCCCATGACGGCCATTGGTTGCACGTTGGCACGGCGGATGCGATCAAAGAGGCGGAAGACTTTCTCCGCGGGAGGTAAGTTTGGGCTTTTCGATTTTTACCATTGCGGCTGAACAAATTTTCCTGCGGGTGCTGGCGCGGGCGGTGATTGACGGCTTTCCAATTGGTAAAACTGACATTGCCCTGTCACGCTGGACCATATTAGTGCCAAATCGTCGCTCAGCCCGGGCACTTGAATCCATTCTGCTCGAAGAAAGCGG
>JANMEM010000132.1:0-6091 GCA_031376985.1 Hyphomicrobiales bacterium | reverse complement strand
CATGAAGGCATCATATTCCGTTGAGCCTGACGACAAGGCCGCCGTCACCTTGTCGAAATAGACGTCTTCCGGGAACACATCCCAGCTCACGTCCATGCCCGTCATATCCTTGAAGGTCTGGATATTGGCGATCATGGCATCGGCATAGGGATGCTTGTTCAGGAGCAACTTGATTTTTGAGCCCTTGAATTTCATCCAGTCGAAGTCAGCCGCCATGGCTTTGGTTTGTGCAGCCGTGATCAACATCCCCGCGGCGCTGGCTGAAAGACCGAGCTTGCCTGTGGCTTGCAGCAATTCACGACGGCTCATGCGGCCGTCTACAAAAGCTTCAAACAGACCTTTTTCTTTGTCATACATTAGATGATCCTCCTATTTCCATTCTGGTTGGTATTTGGATTCAGCCCGTTGCGGATTTACCGTTCTTGTTGCCGGGCTCGCGACCCGGTTTAGGGTTGACGAGGCGGCGTGCTGTCGCCTCATCGGTTATCAGGCCGTGTAAAAGCCCACCCGCCAGAATGGAGCGTGTGGCCTGAATCTTGGACGTGCCGCCAACCAAGGCGACAATTTTGTGGGACTTGAGATCGCTCATGCGTGGGGCCATGGCGCGATCAGAAACGGGGTGTGGCATGTGGCTGCCGTCGGCCAGAAAAAAGTGGCCCAGAATTTCCGCGACGGCATCAGAGTTGACGACAGACTCGACATCTTCCTCATCCACCATGCCGCCAGAAGCAATGAAACTCTTGCGGTCCACTTCACCGATGCCTGCAATGTAGATGTCGGCGTTACGTGCCATTTCGATGACGTTGGAGACGCCATATTGCGATTCGAGCACATTTCGGTCTTTTGCCGAGTTTGCAAAAAACGGAACCGGCATGACGTAACTTTCAGCGCCTGTGCGTTCGGCCACCCGATGAATCACGTCGAAGGGGCTTGCAGCGAAACGGCGGGTCAGGCCACCAAGCAGTGATACAAATTTGGTTTTGCCTGCATCAACGCTTGGCAGCATATTAACGGCTGCTGCGAGTGTGCGACCATGGCCAAGCCCGATGAGTTCATAGGTACCACTTTCGATAATGTTGCGCAGGTAACGCGCACCCGCCATGGCCAAGGTGCGCAATGGCAAAGCACCTTCGTCGATATTTGGCACCACTTCGCAAAGTTTTAAATTGAACTGCTGCTTCAGCTGCTCTTCGAGTGCGATGCAGCCCGCAATCGGGCCTTCGACAAACACACGGATCAACCCTTCGGCGCGGGCCTTTGCAATCAAACGGTGGGCCTTTGTGCTTTGCACGCCAAGTATCTCCGCCACCTCACCTTGGGTTTTTCCCCCGGCGAAATGCAGCCACGCAGCACGGGCAGCCAAGGCGGCTTCCTCGTCAACTGGCAAAGCTGGAGACATCTGGTTCAAGGCCTCTCCCAATCGTGTTTGAATTATTTTTCTTGTCGTGCAATATTTTTCATATTAAAGTTTGAGTCAAATGAATTCGTCGCTGCAATGCAGCAACAGACGAACAGAAACGGGAGTGACGATGGCTTTCACATTGTCTGTAAACACTAATCCGCTGGTCAACCGTTTTGCGGAGCCGGAAGAATTTGTTGCGGTGCTGGCTGACGACATCGGCATTGGTCACATCCAGCTGGTGCATGAATTCATCAACCCGTCTTGGGAGACAAAAACAATTGCGCGTTTGACAGCACGGATGGGCAAAGCCCTGTCCGCGAAGAAAGCCAAAATCACATCGGCAATGACGGGCCCCTATGGCAGGCTCAATCACTTCGGCCATCCTGATTCAGAGGTGCGTGATTATTATGTGGAGTGGTTCAAGACCTACGTCGACATTGCAGCAGACCTCGATTGCCCGGCCATCGGAACGCAGTTTGCAATTCTGACATATCGCGACATGGATGACCCGGCGCGACATAAAACGATTATGGATATTGCCCTAGCGTGTTGGCGCGAAGTTGCGGAACATGCTGAGAAGCGTGGTTTGAAATATTTGTTCTGGGAACCCATGTCCGTGGCGCGGGAACTTGGCCATACCTTGGCAGCGACGCAGGAATTGCAGGATTGGATCAATGCGGCGCAGCTGCCCATCCCTCTGGTGCCAATGGTGGATATTGACCATGGTGATGTTGCATCTGCTGATCCGCGCGATATTGATCCCTATGCCTGGACCAAGGATTTCGCAACACAATCGCCAATCATCCACATCAAGCAATCCACCATGAACAAGGGCGGGCATTGGCCGTTTACAAAACAATACAACGAGAATGGCCGCATCACGCCGCCACTGTTGCTCGAAACATTACGCAGTGGTGGCGGGACCGACAATGAACTGTGTCTGGAACTGGCCTTCCGAGAACGGGAACCGACTGACCGGAATGTGATTGCGGCCCTGAAGGAATCTGTTGCATTCTGGGCTCCCTTTACGAAGACTGGGTTTAATTGATGACAGGCAAAGTTCCGTGGATTGGCACATCGTGGAAAATGAACAAGCTTCGTGCCGACGCGCATGCGTTTGCTGATACGATCAAGGCTTCCAGCATCGCCCAGTCGAAGGCCTTTCAACCTTTCGTCGTTCCACCCTTCCCCTACATCTCTGATGTGGCAGACAGGCTGAAACATACGCGCTTCAAAATCGGTGCACAAAACATGCACTGGTCTGATGCAGGTGCTTGGACGGGTGAAGTATCCCCGTTGATGATCAAGGATTGTGGCGCGACCTTGGTTGAAATCGGCCACAGCGAACGGCGCACATTTTTCAACGAGACCGACGAAACCGTGGCACTGAAAACACAAGCGGCACTCAAGCATGGCCTCACAGCGCTGGTCTGCATTGGCGATACGAAAGTGGAATTTGACACCGGTAAAACCGCCGAAGCACTTGAACGGCAGGTACGCGGCTTGCTGAAATATGTTGCCAATATTGCACAAGGCAATGTTATCATCGCCTATGAGCCGGTGTGGTCCATCGGCGAAGGCGGCATTCCTGCGTCTCCGGGATTTGCCAATGAACAGCACATCAGAATCGCTTCCCTTGTGAAAGCAATCACTGGTGGCAGCCTCCCCATTCTCTATGGCGGCAGTGTCAACGCCAACAATTGCGTTGCCCTTGCCACCCAATCCCATATCGACGGCTTGTTCATTGGGCGTTCGGCGTGGAATGCAAAGGGCTATATTGACATCGTTGAGGCTGTAATGGCCGCGATTCAAACCTCGTAAACCCTACTCCAAATGGGTGAAGGTCAACCACCACACTGGTGATATAGTTCAGCCACATTTCAATGGCTGACTCCTTCAATGCGCACCGAAACTCCTGTTACAATTCAACGCGAAGACTATAAACCTACCTCGCATATCATATCACATGTAGATCTGGTGGTAACGCTTTCTCCGACCAACACGTTGGTTCAGAGTATTTTGAGTGTCGCACCCCGCAGTTCCAATTTAGCGCCCTTGGTTTTGGATGGCGAGGATCTGGAACTCATCTCTGTATTGATCGATGGCATGGAACTGTCGCCGGGGCAATTCTCTTACGTTGATCATCACCTGACAATTGCTGCTCCACCCGCGACAGCTTTCACGCTTGCCATCACCCAAAGCTGCAACCCAGAAGCCAACACCGCGCTGTCAGGACTCTATCTTTCCAACGGCATGTTCTGCACCCAAATGGAAGCAGAGGGATTCCGGCGCTTTGCCTTCATGCAGGATCGCCCCGATGCGATGGCAACTTACCGTGTGCGCATCAACGCGCCGAAATCGCTTCCGGTTTTACTGTCAAATGGAAATTTGATCGAGCATGGCGACACCGGAACGGGTCAACATTTCGTGCTGTGGGAAGACCCTCACCCAAAGCCCACCTATTTGTTCGCGCTCGTAGCAGGCAATCTCGCCTCCGTGCATGACCGTTTCACCACTTCGGCAGGCCGCGACGTGGCGCTGGGCATCTATGTCGAGAAGGGTAAGCAAGACCGCTGTGGCTGGGCCATGGAGTCTCTCAAGGCTTCGATGCGCTGGGACGAAGAACGCTTTGGCCGCACCTATGATCTTGATATGTTCAATATCGTTGCCGTTTCAGACTTCAACATGGGGGCCATGGAAAACAAAGGCCTCAATATTTTCAATGACAAATATATTCTGGCGCGACCTGATACGGCGACAGATCTGGACTATGTGAATATCGAACGCATCATTGCCCACGAGTATTTCCACAACTGGTCAGGTAACCGTGTGACATGCCGCGACTGGTTTCAATTGTGCCTGAAAGAGGGCCTGACAGTTTTTCGGGATCAAGAATTTACATCTGATATGCGTTCGCGGGCTGTCAAGCGCATTGAAGATGTGAAAACCTTGCGGGCACGCCAATTTCCTGAAGATCGAGGCCCCTTGGCACATGCGGTGAGGCCATCGTCCTATATCGAGATCAACAATTTCTACACGCCCACGATTTACGAAAAAGGTGCTGAAATCTGTCGCATGATGCTGACCATGTTGGGGCGGGATACATTCCGTGACGGCACCGATTTGTTCTTTCAGCGGCACGATGGGGAAGCAGCAACAGTTGAGGATTTTCTGCGGTGCATGGCCGGTGCGTCGGGACGCAATCTTTCGCATTTTTCAGAGTGGTACGCGCAAGCGGGCACACCAGTCGTAACGGTGAAGACTTCCTATGACGCCATGGCGCAGGAACTTACGGCAGTGATTTCTCAACATACAGCGGCTACGCCGGGACAAATCAAAAAGACGCCGTTGCATATGCCGCTTGTACTTGGTCTGCTGAACAGAGCCGGTGCCGAACTGGCCATGGTGACAACCGAAAACATTCCCCTGGAGGGTGGTGTTTTGGAGCTGACAGAAGCTTCGCAGACTTTGACATTTCGCAATATGCCAGAACGACCCGTGCTCTCGATCAACCGGGGTTTCTCAGCGCCCATTATTTTGCAAAGCGACTCGACCGACGAAGACTTGCAAGTGCAGATGGCGCATGACAGCGACAGCTTCAATCGATGGGAATCAGCGCAAACGCTGGCAGGTCGATTGCTGCTGCAAGCCTATCACGGAGAAAATGCAGACGTCACGGCCTTTGCAAATGGGTTAAGCAAAACGCTCGTTGCGCCAACACTCGACAAGGCATTCAAGGCATTGATTTTGCAATTGCCGAGTGAAGCTGAAATGACGGCGGCCATTGGCAAAGATGTTGATGCAACGCGTGTTCACGACGCACGTATCACCATTCTCAATTCCGTGTCTGCGCGGATGGCAGCAGACTTGCGTCACATATTGGATGAAGCTCAAGACGATGGTGACTATCAACCAGACTCCGCAAGCACCGCACGACGCAGTTTGAGACTTGCGTGTCTGGCGCTGCTTTCCTGCTCCGTGCCCGCCACTGCAATCGCCATTGCGCAGGCTGATTTTGATGCGGCACGCAACATGACCATTGAAGCAGGTGTGCTTGCCTCGGTGTTGCATGTCCACGATACACGAATAGACTCGATCGCGCCGTGAAGGACGTGGTCGATTTTGTAGGTCTTCAGGGAGAACACCTCGGCGAGGCGGCCGCGGATTTCGTCGGTGAGGACCATGCCGCGGAGGGCGTAAGCGCCGTCCTTGCCCATGAGTTGTGCCGCGGCGAGGGGGACGGAGTAGAAGTCGTTGTGACCGAACTCGCCGGCGCGGTGGTGGGGGCGATCGGTGGAGTAGCCGAAGTTGGTGCCGTTCGAGTCCCATTCGCGGACAGCGCAGCAGTTGGCGAGGATTGCCTTCTCGACGCACACGTCCGTGGTGGAGCCAAAGGGCGGCACACCGGAGCGTTTGGCCGGATTGTGGGCGGAGCCGAGGACACCCTTGGCCGCGTCGGGTGCGAAGCGGTATTGCAGGGCTTCGTTGCGGAGAACGGTGGGGGCGTTGGTGCCGAGGGCGAGCGCGGAGACGCCGCAGAGGACAGCGTCGGTGTGGAACATGTTGGTGCGTTCGAGGACGCGGGGGTCGGGGTAGCCTGCGCGGTCGGGCGAGCCGTTCATGAAGTCGATAGCGAACTGGCCGAGGCCGAGGGCCTGGTTGGAGTCCGCGGGCAGTGTGATGCGGTCG
>JANMEM010000123.1:0-6435 GCA_031376985.1 Hyphomicrobiales bacterium | reverse complement strand
TAATGTTGGTGGCGGCACCAAGGGCATGGTGGCGGGGTTGGATTCATCAGGCCGCGCCAAGGACATCGTTTTCATCGCTCACGAAATCACCGAAGGGTCGAGGCGGGCTTTGATACGTGGAACCATCGACGCGATCATCAACCAGGATGCGGGCCATGAAGTGCGAAGTGCTGTGCGTGTGTTGATCGCCAAGGCCGATCATACGCAATTGGTGGAAGCGCAGGAGCGGATCAGGATCGATATTTTCATGCGGGATAATTTGCCGTGACACGTCCCTCACCTGATTTGTGCTGTGCGCAAATCGTCCTCTCCCGCAAGTGGGAGAGGTGAATTATGTTTCACTTCTCCCGCTTGCGGGAGAAGGTGGCGAGCGCAGCGAGACGGATGAGGGCTGTCAGAGCTTCTTCAACCCCGCCTCAATCTGCTCCCGCCTTGCCTCCAAGAATGGTGGCAGTGATAGGGTTTCTCCCAGCGTCTCCATCGGTTCATCGGCGCCAAAGCCCGGTGCGTCTGTTGCGATCTCGAACAAAATTCCGTTCGGCTCGCGGAAGTAGAGGCTCTTGAACCAGAAGCGATCCACGGGGCCGGAGTTTGGCACGCGGAATTGTTTCAGGTGTTCGGCCCAGGCGGAGTAGTCTTTCATGGCGATGTTGAAGGCGACGTGGTGTACGCTGCCTGCACCTTGCCGGGCGGGTGGCAACAGGGGTTCAACGCGGACGTGGAGTTCAGACACCGGGCCTTCGGCGTTCATTTTATAGGCGTGCAGGCCATCATCGTTCTTCAGCAATGTCATGCCCATGACGCGGGTCAAGACGGCGTCGGTTGCGGCGATGTCGGGAACACTCAGGGTAATGGGTCCGAGTCCACGAATTTGATGTTCTGCAGGAACCGTTGATTTCTCCCACACAGCAAATGGCGTGTCGCTTTCGTCGTTCACCAATGCCAAACGCTGACCTTCAAAATCTTCGAAGTCGAGTGTCAGGCGGCCCAGACGTTGAATGGGGTCCTTGAATTTGACATTGTTTTTCCTGAAATGATCAGCCCACCAAGCAAAGGCATTTTCACCCTTGATCCGAAATCCGGTGCGGATGACGGAGTTGGTGCCGCGCTTTTCGGGGCCAGTGGGCCAGTCGAAGAAGGTGATGTCGGTGCCGGGGTTGCCTTTTCCGTCGGCGTAAAACAGGTGATAGGCGCTGGTGTCGTCCTGATTGACGGTTTTCTTGACCATGCGCAGGCCCAGCACTTGTGTGTAGAAGTGATGGTTCTTCGGCGCGTCAGCGGTGACGGCAGTGAGGTGGTGAAAGCCTTTGAGTTGCATGACCTGTTATCCGTATCATTTGATGTTACGGATCATATAGTCTGCTGACTAAATTTCTTCAACGCCTTCCGGCTGACCCAGAATAAAGCCTGTGCCGTCCAGATTATAAATGTCGGGGCGGAAGTTCACACGGCCGTCTTCGGTGGCCCAAGCCGTGAGGTACATGAACCTCACATCTGCCTGTCGGTTCACCGGCATGACATAAGTTTCTTCCGATGCCGTGATCATTTCAAACTGGGCTTCGTTGAAACCGTCCTGGCCTGCCAAAATCCAGTCAATGAACATGCGCACATTGTCCACGCGCACACAGCCTGAACTTTCAAAGCGGGCGTTTTGCAGGAACAGTTCGCGGTGCGG
Organism: Hyphomicrobiales bacterium; assembly: GCA_031376985.1. Taxonomy (GTDB): domain Bacteria; phylum Pseudomonadota; class Alphaproteobacteria; order Rhizobiales; family Aestuariivirgaceae; genus Aestuariivirga. The sequence continues at coordinate 4,760 of JANMEM010000123.1, read as the reverse complement.
CGTGTCGTGCATATAGACCATGAACTTGTTGGAGAAGTTTACTTTGACTGTTGCCAACGAGTTATGTTCGCCGGGATCCTGGCGGAAATGATAGCGATCGGCAGCGGTATTTTCCCAGTCCACGGACGTCGGGTCAATTTCCGGTCCGCCAACGCCATCGAAAATGCGGATATGCATCTGGTCGAGATAGCCCGGATCTTTCAGGTATTTCGGCAGAATATCCTTGGCGACGATGGAGGCAGGCGCATTCCAGAACGGGTTGAAGGTGACGTCCGTCACCTTGCTTTCAAGCGAAGGTGTGGGCCGAGAGACTTTTCCGACAACAATGTTGTGGCGGGCGTAGACGATACCGTTCTCAACCGTTTCAAGCTGTGTTGACGGGATGTTGACGAGAATGTTGCGTTCGCCCAAGCCTTGCGAATAAGTCGAAACGCGGACCTGGTTTTCCTGCAATTGGAACAGGCGGTGGGTGGCCGCCACATTCAATTCACCACGGGTGCGGTCATCCACCTTTCCGGTGGGTGCAATGCCATGGTTGATCTGGAAACTGCGAATCGCGCCGATGATCTGACCATCGTAAACTTCAGGTGCTTCAACCGAAAGTGCGTCAATGTCGAGATAGCCCTCGCGAACCAGCCGTTCACGCAAGGCGAGTACGCTGGGGCCTTTGACAGCCTTTTCCAGTTTTCCCTTGGGCAGTTTGCTCCAGCCACCGCCAGCCACAATCTCTTCATACAGTGAAATTGCGCCTTGCATGGCATCAGGCGAACCGGCGGTGACCATGGCAGCTTCATTCTGGTCCACAATCACGCCGGTGCGGGTTGCGAGTTTGCCCGACAAATTCACGCGTGGAGGCAATGCCGCCACGGAGTCGGTTTGCTGGGCGAAGGCCCGCGAAGACATTGCGGCACATAAGCCAAGACTGGTCAACAAAACGGCGCGGCGGGAAAGCATGGGGGTCACTCAGGGTCACTCAAACGGGTTGCTGGCACATAGACTCTACTGTTGCGGTAAACGCGGGCTTAAAGACCGTCAGCTTTGTGGTTGCCAAGTGCCCTAAAATTGGGGCAGAAACGTGAAACAGGGCACAGACACCGAAAAACGGTGCGGGGAGCGGATAATGAAGACAGCAACTTTCAGCATTGCGACGGCAATGCTATTCATGGCCACACATGCGTTTGCAGGCGGTTTTGCAGTGCGCGAGCAATCAACCATTGGGCAAGGCGCGTCGTTTGCCGGTGTTGCAGCGGGCAGCGGCGGGCTAGCGTCATTATTCTGGAACCCGGCAATTTCGTCGGAATACAATCAATTCGGATTTATTTCTGACAGCAGTTCAACGCTGATTGCACCCACGTCGAAATCCGGTTTGGGCAGCGGCAACATTGGTACCTTGGCGATTGCCCCTGCGTCCTATGCGTCCTACGGCGTCACCGACCAGCTGACGATAGCGGCTTCGATGAACGCACCGCTGGGGTTGACCACGGACGCACGAAATGGTTGGGCGGGTGATCCTCATGGCGACAAGTCGGCAGTGGTGACCTATAATTTCAATCCGAGTGCATCCTACAAGCTGAACAACATGATCAGCATCGGCCTTGGTGCGCAGATTGAATATATGGGTGTTGATCTGACGTCGCGGTTGTCGCCATCAGGTTTCCAGTTTTTTGATGCAAGCGGCAATGACATCGGACTTGGATTGACAGCGGGCGTGTTGTTTCAACCAACAGATACAACTGACATCGGCATTGGCTTTCGCTCCGCAGTCAGCCACAATCTGAAAGGTGATGCAACTGTTGTTCCCTTGGGTTTCGATGGCGATATTCGTGCAAAATTCACCAGCCCGGAAACTGTTACCCTGGGTATTCGCCAACAACTGACTGACGACCTCACGGTGCTAGGCGGTGTGGAATGGGCCAATTGGAGCCGATTCAAGGAATTGCGGATCAAGGATACGGCTGGTGCAACCAAGGCGCTGAATGTCTATAATTGGAAAGACAGCTGGTTCATTTCAGCAGGTGCGGAATATGCCTACAATGACGCACTGATGCTGCGGGCAGGCGCAGCATACGAAAAATCTCCGGTTCCGGACGCGACCCGCACGCCGCGTGTGCCAGACAACGACCGCTATTGGTTATCGCTGGGTGCCAGCTACAGGTTCAATGACAGTTACACTGTAAATCTTGCCTATAGCCATGTGTTCATGAAAAACGGTGACGTGAACATTGCAGCAGGCGGTGGTTTGCCAGCCCTCAACACGTCATTCAAACAACATCTCGATATCGTATCGGTTGGCTTGACGCACGATTGGTAACGTCAGGCGGCAGACACCTGATCAGCCGCTTCGCCAACGCTCACATCGGGCATGTCTTCGGCCTTGCGGCGGATGATGACGATACGCGGGTTGTCGATCACTGGCATTTCCGCGGCGATTGGCGTGAGGTGCTCAATAGTGGCGGCAAGTCGTTCTGGTTCGCCCTTGACCACGGGCTCGTCCACTTGGCCGGTTTTGCGGATGACCAGTTTTGCGCCTGTTGGAGCGGCATCTTCTTTTTTTACAGAAGGTGCCTTGATCATGGGTTCCGGTGCCTGCACCACAGGTTCACCTGCGCTCACCAGCACGGGCTTGGCAACAGGTGCGGGGCGTTCAAACAAGCTGGCGTCGGCGGAAAAAAATTTCGCACCACTGTCAACAGGGGCAGCGATGGCGCGGTCGATCTCGTCCACCAGCTGCAGTGTTCGAACGATGCCGGCATTTGAATCAACGGCGACCGGCATGGCTTTCCGTGCCATTTCTGCAAGTTCGGCGAACAGGCGTCCTTCCTTGGAAAGCCCATTTTTTCCAAGGTCGAGTTTCAGAATGTCCTGACGGGCATTGGCAATGGCGGAGCGGACTTTGGACAAATCATCAGGGTTGCCTGTTTGGGCGCCCATGCTTTCCATGCGGTTTTCAAGTCGGGAAATGGCCTGCAACAGGGAATGCGTATCGCGCTTCTGGATACGGGCTTCAAATTCCTGCAGGAACCAGCGGCCTCGCTTTGAATCCTGAACGGCCTCCAGAATATCGACAAAGGACAGCCGTGTTTCAGCGGCTTCAAGGTTAGACATTACGCAAACTCCCACACACACACTCAGGGTCGCCAAAACACGCATGGCTTGCCTGCATCCATAATCATACAAACTGGTGAATCTTTGGTTTAGACCGCGCCACATGACGGCACGTATTTTCGGACTTCGGATTTCAATAGCTTACGCCCTGATGATGATGGGATCTGGCGTTCAGTTGCCATTCCTGCCCTTGTGGTTGAAGGCCAAGGGCCTGGACAATGCCGGGATTGCCATGGTTGTGGCGGGTATGATGGCGGTCAGGGTTTTGGGCGCGCCGCTGTTTGCATGGGTGGCGGATCATTTTGGCAACCGCAAACTGGTCATACAACTTTGTGCGGGTTTTGCATTTTCGGCTTATTTGTTGCTGGCGATCAGCAATGGTTTCGGTCCCATCACAACCATGGCCTTGATTGCGGGCTTCATGTTTGCCCCGGTTTTTGCCCTGACGGAAGGTTTCAGCGTTGATGGTGCAGCCGCGCATGGACTGGATTATGGCAGGCTGAGATTGTGGGCGTCAGTCAGCTTTCTCATGGGCAGTCTGGTTTCAGGTGCACTTCTTACCAAACTTGATCCACTTTCGACCGCGTGGCTGATTGCCTTGGCTCAGGGGTTGGCTTTTCTCGCCACACTGTTGTTGCCGGACGAACCTGAGCGGCCAACACATGTGGTGCCCGGCGACGACATGCTGCTGCGGGCGCGGGATTTGTTTTTTGGTTCCAGCTTTCCGTTGTTGATGCTCGTGGCAGCGCTTGGGCAATCCAGCCACGCCATGCTATATACATCAAGTTCATTGCATTGGACGTCTCTGGGTTTCAATTCGTTTGACATCAGCCTGTTGTGGGTGGCGGCGGTGTCTGCAGAGGTGGTGCTGCTCGGGTTTTCCAACCGGATGCTGGACGCATTTGGTCCTTCGCGATTGTTGTTGCTGGGACTTTCCGGCGGCGTGTTGCGCTGGGTAATGATGGCGAGCTTTTCGAACTATGGAATTTTGCTGGCGTCGCAGATGTTGCATGGGCTCACTTTCGCCTCTGCCCATTTGGGTGCCATGCATTTCATTCGGTTGATGGTGCCCGAAAATTTCCGCAACCGGGCGCAAGGGTTGTATTCGGCTTTGTCCGGCGGTGTGTTCATGGCGACCATGGCGTGGATGTCCGGACGGCTTTATGGCACGTGGGGCGGGCAGGCCTATTACGCCATGGCGCTGGTGTCGCTCACGGCGCTGGTGCTTGCTGTGTTGTTGATGCGTTTTAACCCCAGAGTGCGCGTGGCGGGGGCTGCATAGAACTGCCGTCATAGCGAATGCCGGGGTCGCGGTCCTTGGCCAAGAGCAGCGGTCCGTCAAGGTCCACATAATCTGCCAGTTGCGCCACAAGGAATGCCGGTGCCATGGCCAGTGATGTGGCAAGCATACAGCCCACCATGATTTTTAAACCGTCAGCCTTGGCTGCTTTCGCCATTTCAAGTGCTGGCGTCAGGCCGCCGGTTTTGTCGAGCTTGATGTTGACGGCGTCATATTTGCCTTTGAGAGACAACAGGCTTTCAATGCCGTGGGCGGATTCGTCAGCGCAGATGATGGTGTTGCGGGGCAGGCCGCGCAGGGCCTCGTCATCGGCAGCGGGCAGGGGTTGTTCCACAAGTTCCACACCATATTTTTC
>JANMEM010000121.1:0-2117 GCA_031376985.1 Hyphomicrobiales bacterium | reverse complement strand
TTTGAAACCCGTGGCCTGTCCGGTTTCCGTTTCCAGCCCTTCGAACAACCCCGTCGTATATTTCGCCATCTCCGTCATATTGCGCGTGGCCCGCAATTGCCCCACCAGACCCGCCGCATGCCAGGTTGTGCCGGAGGTCAGCTGTTTTCGCTCCAGCACCACAACATTGGTCACCCCGATTTTGGCGAGGTGATAGGCGATGGAACACCCCACAATGCCGCCACCGACGATAACAACATCGGCCCGTTGGGGCAGGGTGCGTTGGGCTGAACTCATTGTATCGACTCCTGTTTGTGGCAAATCTATCAGATCGCCAGAAACCGTGTAGGGCCAACCGGTTCACCCCCTGTCGTATCAGTTGACCTGTCATGTCCAAAAGCCTTTGCGGGGAATTTCCAACTCCGCTATGAAGCGGGCAACATTTGAAGGAACGACAATCATGTATCGCGGTGACATTCCCCCCACGGAAGCCTTTGAACGCTTGCAGAAGAACGCAACAGCCGTGTTGATCGATGTGCGCTCGCAGCCGGAATGGACCTTTGTGGGCGTGCCGCAGGTGGACCGTTTGATGCGGGTGTCTTGGCAGGTTTACCCGCTGATGGACGTCAACGCCAAATTCGCCGACGAGGTGAAGGCCATGGGGCTTGGCAATGATACCGAAATCATGTGCATCTGTCGCTCTGGTGCAAGGTCGGCTTCTGCTGCCACCATGCTTGCCGCCGCCGGTTTTACAAATTGCTGGAATGTTGCCGAAGGCTTTGAGGGTGACAAGAACGCCCACGGTCGCCGTGGTCAAACCAATGGCTGGAAGGCCGCCAATCTCCCATGGGCACAAAGCTAAATCAGATGACCAAAAAAACCCGTACGAAAAACTCTCCCCAATGGGGCGATGCCACCAAGCTTGTGCGCGGCGGACTGGAACGCACAGGCTTCGGCGAAACCTCGGAAGCGCTCTACCTCAATTCCGGCTTTGTCTATGATGCACCCGAAACCGCTGAAGCCCGCTTTGCCGGTCAGGATGATGGTTATGTCTATGGCCGTTACGGCAATCCTACGGTCTCGATGTTTGAAGAACGCCTGGCTCTGCTCGAAGGGGCGGAGGCCTGTTACGGTGTGGCCTCCGGCATGGCCGCCGTTTATGGCGCACTGGCCTGCCAACTCAAAACCGGCGATCACATCGTGGCATCAAAAGCCCTGTTCGGTTCCTGCTACCAGATCATCACCAACATCCTCCCGCGCTTTGGCATCACCCATACACTGGTTGATGGCAATGATCTGAAAGCATGGGACGCCGCCTTCACACCGGACACCAAAGCTGTATTCCTCGAAACGCCATCGAACCCCACCTTGCAGATTGTGGACATCGCAGCTGTGGGCGAACTGGCGAAAAAGCACCACGCCTGTTTCGTCGTCGATAATATTTTCGCCACGCCGATTTTGCAGAAGCCCCTCGGCATGGGAGCCGATGTGATCGTCTATTCCGGCACGAAACACATGGACGGGCAGGGCCGGGTGCTGGGCGGAGCCATTGTGTCTACCAAGCAATTCAAGGACGAATTGCTGAAACCTTTCCTGCGCCACACGGGGCCATCATTGTCGCCCTTCAATGCGTGGGTTTTGTTGAAAGGTTTGGAAACCTTGAAGCTGCGCGTGGAAGCACAAAGCCAGTCGGCTGAATCCATTGCCGAACATTTGTCGGCGATGAAAGATGTATCGCGCGTGCTCTATCCCACATTGGATTCGCATCCGGGTTCCGACATCGCCAAACGCCAGATGAAAAGCGGCGGCACCATGGTCACCTTCGAAGTCGAAGGCGGCAAGAAAAAAGCCTTCGACGTGTTGAGAAACCTGCGCCTCGTCGATATTTCCAACAACCTCGGCGACGCCAAAAGCCTGATGACCCACCCAGCCTCAACCACCCACCGCAACATCGGGCCAGAGGCACGGGCGATGATGGGGATCACAGACGGCATGCTGCGGCTGTCCGTGGGGCTGGAGGATGTGAAGGATATTCTGGATGACGTGAAGGCGGCGGTTCACGGATAAGGTGTTAGGCTGCACCAATTCTCCTTGCGCAATTGCGAACCAGACTCACACTTCAGCCTTGAGTGCGGATA
>JANMEM010000119.1:0-2058 GCA_031376985.1 Hyphomicrobiales bacterium | reverse complement strand
TTGACCCGCGTCATCAATTGCTGAATTTCGAGGCCGGGCGTTGCGATGTTCTTCAACAACGCCGTGGTGAAAGGGCTGTTGCGACCGTCTCCATCGGCGGCCACATCACCCGGTGACGTGGCAAAGCCAATCAACATTCCGCCACCTGTAAAAACCGGCGCGGCCAGACCCTGTTGCACAGCCGTTGAGCGGGTTTTTCCGAGGGAGCGCGAGAAGCTTCTCGACAGCGGATTGTCGCGGCAGGCATCCAGCAAAGCGATGGCGGTTTTGCCGGGGCCTGTCATGGAATGCAGAACAGTTTCAGCGTCGATGGTCTCAAATTGCAAAGACGATGCGCGGTCCAGTTTGGCATTGACCGGCACCAGATAATTCTTGCCGTCGACCTGCATGCCGTGGCCCGCATAAAAGAAAAGCGTCACATCGGCTTCACGTGCTGCGTCTTCAAACTCGCCAATCTTGCCGCCCATGCCGGCATAATCAAGATCAGTACCGCCGATGACTGTGAAGCCGAGGTTTTGCAATGCGGCCATCATATCACTGGCGTCATTCGTGGGGTTCGGCAACTTGTTGGCATTCAGATAGTTACCATTGCCGATCACCAAAGCCACCTTGCCCGCGGCCATGGCGTTTTGACAAAAGAGAACACAGGTCAGAAGAATAAACAGAATACGCATTGAGTCTCCGATGCCCACTGTCTCGCAGCCTAACATGGTCAAGCTGTTGCGTAAAGTTCAGCGAAGACAACGTCTCTAATCCTGAAACGGATCCCGCATCAAAATTGTGTCGTCCCGTTCAGGCGATGTGGACAGCATCGCCACCGGACATTCGATGAGTTCTTCGAGGAAGCGAACATATTTTACCGCTTGTCCGGGCAAGTCATTCCAGGACCGTGCGCCTGCCGTGGTCCCTTTCCAGCCTTCGAAACTTTCATAGATCGGCTCCACGCGTTTCTGGGCCTCTTCGGCGGCGGGGAAGCGTTCGATTTTCTTGCCGTCGAGCATATAGCCGACGCTGACCTTGATCTCTTCCAACCCGTCAAGCACGTCGAGCTTGGTCAAGGCGATGCCCTGAATCCCGGAGGTTTTGATGGCCTGCCGCACCAGAATCGCATCAAACCAGCCGCAGCGGCGTTTTCGACCTGTCACCGTTCCGAATTCACGGCCACGCTGACCGATCCATTCACCCACATCATTGGCCTGTTCCGTCGGGAAAGGCCCGGAGCCGACACGGGTGGTATAGGCTTTGCAAATGCCGAGGACGTAATTGACGGCGGATGGTCCCATGCCCGTACCGGCGGCGGCCTGGCCAGCCACGGTGTTTGAAGAGGTCACGTAGGGGTAGGTGCCGTGGTCGATGTCGAGCAGAATGCCTTGCGCACCTTCGAACAGGATGCGGTTGCCCTTCTTGCGGTGTTCGTCAAGCAAGTCCCATACTGCATCGGCATAGGGCAGGATTTTTGGCGCAACTTCAGCAAGGTCTTTCATAACCGAAGCGGCGGTGATTTCAGCCACACCCATGCCACGACGCAATGTATTGTGATGCGCCAGCATGCGATCGACCTTGGGGCCTATGGTGGAAAGGTCGGCGAGGTCATTGACGCGGATGGCACGGCGGCCAACCTTGTCTTCATAGGCTGGGCCAATGCCACGGCCCGTTGTCCCAATCTTGCCGTCACCCGCAGCAGCTTCGCGCAATTGATCAAGCTCGCGGTGCAATGGCAAAATCAAGGTGGCATTGGCGGCGAGACGCAGGTTGTCCCGCGAAATGCTGACGCCTTGGGCGCGGAGTTTTTCGATTTCGGAATCAAGCGCCCAAGGATCAACGACCACGCCGTTACCGATGACAGACATTTTGCCGGGGCGTAAAATGCCGGACGGCAGCAGCGAGAGTTTGTAGGTGGTGCCATTGATGACGAGGGTGTGGCCCGCATTGTGTCCACCCTGAAAACGCGCCACCACGTCGGCGCGTTCCGACAGCCAGTCCACGATCTTGCCCTTGCCTTCGTCGCCCCATTGTGCGCCGACCACTGCCACGTTTGCCATCAGGGATGCTCTCCAA
>JANMEM010000111.1:0-6057 GCA_031376985.1 Hyphomicrobiales bacterium | reverse complement strand
CTCTGGAACCAGACCAAGGGCGTTTTCGTGACAGACTCGCCGGAGCCCAAAAAGTTCTCCAAGCAGATCGCGTTCAACGTCATTCCGCATATCGACGTTTTTCTGGATTCCGGGGAAACCAAGGAAGAGTGGAAGATGACGGCGGAAACGAAAAAAATTCTTGATCCGAAGATCAAATTGACCGCAACTTGTGTACGTGTGCCGGTGTTTGTGGGCCATTCGGAAGCGGTGAACATTGAGTTTGAAACACCGCTTTCAGCGGATGAAGCTCGGGACATTCTGCGTGAAGCGCCGGGCTGCATGGTGATCGACAAGCGTGAAGACGGTGGCTACATGACGCCTGTGGAATGTGTGGGGGATTATGCCACGTTCATTTCGCGCATCCGTGATGATGCGACAATTGATAACGGGATTAACCTGTGGGTGGTTTCGGACAATTTGCGGAAAGGTGCTGCACTCAATGCGGTGCAGATCGCGGAAGCCATCATCAATCGCGGACTGATCAAGAAGGCCGCATAAGGCTTTGAAGCAAGGGCGGATTTCTGATCCGCCCTATGTTTTTGCTCCTATATAGGATTTTTTACTTGACACGGGATTTCACCTGTTCTATATGAGCCGCATGAAAAACGTGGTTTTGACAGTGCTGATCTTCCTCTTCGCCACTCCGGCCTTCGCGCTGGAATTGGCATTGCCCGTGGATTGTACGGTGGGCAGTGATTGCTGGGTGCAGCAATATGCAGATCATGATGCAGGGCCAGGTTCAACGGATTACGCCTGTGGCGTTGCCAGTTACGACAAGCATGACGGGACTGATATTCGTGTGCTGAACACGGGCGTGGAGGTTGCAGTTCTTGCGGCTGCGGCAGGCCGTGTAAAAGCGGTGCGGGATGGTGTTGCGGACAGGTTGGTGAAGACCGCGGCTGACGTTGCGGCTGTTGCCAAGATTGAATGCGGCAATGGTGTTGTGATCAACCATGACGATGGCTGGGAAACCCAATATTGCCATATGCGCAAAGGCAGCGTTGCGGTGAAAGCGGGCGACGAGATTGGCGCTGGCGATCGACTGGGGTTGATTGGGTTTTCCGGTGAAGCGGCATTTCCGCATGTGCATGTGACGGTCAGGGAAAATGGCAAGTTGGTTGATCCTTTCAGCGCCGATGACATGACGAACTGCAAGGCTTTGGACCGTAGTCTTTGGTCAACCCCTGCGCAAAAGGCTTTAACGTACAAGGGCAGCGAAGTGTTGTTGCTGCAATGGGCCAACACAGCGTTCAGCGAAGCGGACTTCGACAGCGGTAAATTTCAGGCATTGCAGCCGTCACGGAATGAAACGGCTTTGGTTGCCAATGCCATGGCCATTAATCTGTACAAGGACGATGTGGTTTCACTGACGATGACTGTGCCGGGGCAAGAGCCTGCAGTGAGCCGCGTGGTGTTGGCGCGCAACAGGGCGGTTCAACGACTCTATGCTGGAAAGAAACGCAATGGTGACTGGCCGCGTGGGCGTTATGTTGCGCGGTTTGAAATTGTGCGGGGAGGCACTGTTGTGCTGTCCAAGGACGTCAACTTCGATATAAATTAGGCTGTTGCGCTGCAGCACATGCTGAAATTATTTCCTGTTGTTTCATGATCGCCATGAAGAACGGCGCGTACCTGCGTCCCAAGTATTAAGACGATCTTTACCGTAATTCTCTATTTAAAGATGTTATGTTATTTGTATTCTACTTTTAATTGAATACGATTGCTTCTTTCTATAAAATCCGGTGAGGTCTGTTCATGCTTGTTGTGCGCAAAAATTGTTTTTATGCGTTGGCAAAGTATTTTATTTCGTTGCGTTTGCGATTGGCTTTTTTGCTGGCAGGGCTTTTTTGCTGGGTAAATCCGAGTTTGGCTGATGTGCTCAATTGGAATTATCCGGCGGCCAATACAGACATTACCAGTTCTTCGAGTACAACGACTGTAAACGGTGTGTCGATAACAACATCCGGTGCCGCAACGGCCGGAAAATTCACAACCAATTCAATAGCCATTCAGCCTGCGGTGTCTTCCAACGGTTCTTCCATTGGCGTCATTCAAATGGCGATGGATGCGAATATTGATGACGAAACTGCCTTTCAGACTACGACCGTGCGGTTCTCGGAACCGGTTTACAATGTGTCGTTCACACTGCTTGACATTGATGGTGGGCCAACGTTTACGTCTATTTGGAATGACATCGTCGATTTCAATTCCGACAATGGGCATCCTTCGGCTGTTTTGGCCAATGGCACGTGGGTGACCTATAATTCGGGAACAGGCCGTGCCACAGCCATCAGCAACCAGAACGCTGCAACCGGCAACGCCAACCAGTCTTTCGGCAACATCACTGTTACTTTTGCAGGCCCAATCACTTTTTTCACAGTCCGACATTATGCGGCTGCTGTTGACAACACCAGTACAGGTCCCAACGAAACCGACCCTGCAAATCAGGTCATATACATTGATGACGTAACCTTTACGCGGTCAGCGCGCCTGGCTGTGGAGAAAACGTCGAACGGGGGAACCGGCACGTTCAATTTTGACATCAGCAACGGCATGACATTTACCGCCCCCAGCACCTATGTTTACGGAACGACGTCAACCTCGGTGACGACGACTGCGTCCGGTGTACCAGTGACTGGACCTTTCAACATTCTGGGTATCGTCAATACGTTGACGACCGTTACTGAGACCGGGCCATCGGGTTGGGAAATCACCAGTGCATCAGCAACATGCACAGATTCAAATTCTTCCGTATCGGGAAACCCGGCAAGCTTTTCAGCTTCGATTTCAGGACAAGTGATCACAATTGCCGCCACCAATGTGAAAGCGGGTGCCGTCATTACCTGCGCAGTTTCGAACATGTTGGTGCCACGGTTGACGCTGGTCAAAACCGTGACCAACAACAATGGTGGCACGGCGACAACAAGCGCCTTCACACTAAGCGCCGCTGGACCAACGACAATTTCCGGCATTTCAGGCAGCGCCAATGTGACCAATGCTTCAGTTCCGAGCGGAACCTACGCACTGTCGGAAACGGCATTGGCGGGCTACACGGCGAGCAGTTGGTCATGCACGGCAGGCTCACTTTCCGGCAGCAACCTGACACTCACAGCAGGCCAGACCGCGACATGCACCATCAATAACAATGACACTGGACCTTTCCTGACACTGGTGAAAACCGTGACCAATGACAACGGCGGCACGGCCACAACCAGTTCATTCACGCTCACTGCTACAGGCCCTGTAACCATCAGCGGAACTTCGGGCAGTGTGGCTGTGACCAATGCCGTGGTGAATGCTGGTACCTATGCGCTCACCGAAACCGGGCCTGCGGGCTATGCAGCGGGCAGTTGGTCTTGCGCTGGAGGTTCACAATCGGGCAGCAATATCACGGCTGCGCTGGGCCAGAATATCACCTGCACGATCAATAACAATGATATCGCCCCGCGGCTCACGCTTGTCAAAACTGTGACTGATACCAGCGGTGGAGCTTCAACGGTGCCTTCATTCACACTCGTCGCTACCGGACCTGTTACCATTTCAGGGATAACGGGAGCTGGCACCGTGACAAACGCCGCCATCAACGCGGGCAGCTATGTACTGTCAGAATCCGGTCCTGCGGGTTACACGGCAGGTTCATGGTCTTGCACCGCTGGCAGTCTTTCCGGGAGCACTCTGAGCTTGGCCTTGGCCCAGACTGCAACTTGTACCATCAACAACATCAGGCTGCCTACCTTGACCATCGCCAAAGTCAGCACCCGTGCAACGGGGTTGTTTGATTTTACCGGATCAAACGGAGTGCCGAACCAGACGATTACGACGAGTACAGTTGGCGTTGCCGTTAACGGCAGTGCCGCAACGCTGACCGCAGCGGGATCTGCGACCAACATCACCGAAACGCCGGGTGCAACATGGATGCTCACATCGGCCAATTGCACTGGCATGGGCACAGGCGGGACAGCAACACTTTCAGGCAGTACGTTATCGCTTAACGCAGCAGCGACTGCGGCTGGACGCAGCATCACCTGCACGTTTACAAATGCCAAGCTGATACCATCCCTCAGCATTGTCAAAGTGGCAAATACGGGCGGTCCTGTGAATGCAGGCAATGTGGTTGGTTACACCTATACAGTCACCAATACAGGCAATGTGACGATCAACAATGTGTCAATTGCCGATGTGCATGGCGGCTTTGGAACGGATCCCACGCCAGGGACCGAGGTACTTGTGACGGACAATGGCACGACGGGCGATTCAACTGACAGCGCAACTAACGGCATCTGGAATGTGCTGGCGCCCGGAGACGTCATCAGATTTACTTCGAGTTACACCGTTGTGCAGGCCGATATCGACAATCTTCAATAAAGCGAAGGGCGGCCGTGTGGCCGCCCTTCTTGTCGATCCATGGGAAGTATCGACGGCCCAAATCTTACGACTTCGGCAGGAGCACCTTGTCGATGACATGGATGACGCCGTTTGACTGCTTTACGTCAGCAATCGTAACATTGGCCACACCGCCATTTTCGTCGGTGATGGTGATCTTGCCACCGTCGGCCTTGGCTGTGAGTTCACAACCGCCAACAGTCTTGATCTTGTGCATTCCACCATCGTCTGCAATCATCTTGGCAACCATTTCAGACATGGCGGCGGCTGGAACAACGTGACAGGTCAGAACCTTTACAAGTGTGTCCTTCATTTCCGGCTTCAGCAGATTGTCCACCGTGCCTGCTGGCAAGGCAGCGAAGGCGTCATTTGTTGGCGCGAACACTGTGAATGGACCTGCACCCTTCAGCGTATCAACGAGGCCGGCAGCAGCGACTGCTGCGACGAGCGTGGTATGATCCTTCGAGTTCATGGCGTTCTCGACAATGTTCTTTTCAGGGAACATTTCTGAGCCACCAACCATTGGGTTTGCTGCAAAGGCAGCCGTTGCGAAAAGGCCAGCGGCCAGTGTTGCAAGAATCGTTTTGCGCATTTCAAGTCTCCTGTTTGATGTCGCACGACCACGCTTGTGCGGGGTCATGGAGGAGTAACGTGCGAGGTGAACAAAAAGTTTATTACATTTCTGTAGGATCACGAAGGCGTGAACGTCGGTGATCAGCCAAAGCGTGCAAGGCCGAGGATGGGGCCAACCTTGTCTTTTTGAAGCACGGCAATGATGCATTTGCATGTGTGCGGCATGACGGCGCTACGCATCCATGAACCTTGATAAGCTTCGCCCTTCCACATGGTGGCAGGCACGAGATTGCGAACGACGTTGACATAAATCACGTCTTTGCCAGCGTTTTCTCCGCGTTCGATTTTCTGTTTCACTTCCGGCTCAATGGCCATGAGCCAAAGTGTGGCTTCGCCTTCATAAGACGTTTTTGGAATTTCGATTTTTATATCTTTGTCAGTGACACGTAACGCCATGGTGACGCTTGGCGCCGCCGCTTCGGACAGGCGCGACTTTACATCACGCAGATTGCTGCCAACGGCATGGGTGGCACCGTTGATGACCATTTGTGGTGTGTAGACCGACCCGTCGCCGCGGGATTTGGCATAGTCATATTGGCGTTGAGAATATTCGGGTTTGGCCAGCGTGTCGCGCCAGCCGAGATAGTCCCAGTAGTCAACATTGAAGGAGGCAACAAAGATGTTGGGGTCGGTTGCCAGTTCAGCTGCAATCTTGTCGGCAGGTGGGCAGGAAGAGCAGCCCTGGCTGGTGAAAAGTTCAATGAGGGTGGGGTGCGAGGGGGCGGATGATGCAAGGCGAGGCGCAACGCAGGCTGCGGCAGCGAACGTCAGGGCCTGTCTTCGGGAGAGGGTGAGAGCTTTGTCCATGACAGGAATATGGACAGGTGTGGGAACACTTGCCAATCACTATGGGGTGAGAGGGTTGTGTGAGGTCCCTTTTAGAATCCGCCGATTTGCTTGAAGCCGCCGTAATACATGCGCTTGCCGTCAAACGGGGCGGCCTTCATGTCAAAATTGGCCATGAAGGGATCTTTCATGATGGCCTTCCAGGCTTTGTTGCGTTGGGCCTTCGAGTTGAAG
>JANMEM010000099.1:0-6882 GCA_031376985.1 Hyphomicrobiales bacterium | reverse complement strand
CACGATGCACTGCGCCGGGGCGAATATCGTGGTGACCTCTACCGAGCCGATGTTGCAGGTCGCGAACTGCATGAAATGACAGTGGGTTTGATTGGGTATGGCGAAGTCGGTCGCCGCGTCGTCAAATTCCTTAAAGCCTTCGGTTGCCGTATATTGGTTAGCGACCCCTATGTACAATTGACGGTGGAAGACTTGCGCGACGGCGTTATTCAAACTTCATTCGAAACTGTATTGGCCGAAGCGGATGTGATCTCGCTTCACGCCCGCGTCACGCCTGAAACTTCGAAGATGATGAATGAGGAAACCTTGCGCAAAATGAAGCCCGATGCCACGCTGGTGAACACGGCCCGTGGTCCACTGGTTGACTATGATGCGCTTTATACTGTGCTTGCCTCCGGTCACCTTCGCGGTGCCATGCTCGAAACTTTCGGCATTGAACCTGTGCCGCCCGATTGGCCGCTTTTGCAATTGCCCAACGTCACTTTGACGCCCCATATCGCAGGTGCATCCGTTCACACGGTGCGCTATGCGGCGGGGCTCGCAGCTGAAGAGGTGCGCCGCTATCTGGCAGGAGAACCTGCCGTCAACCGCTGTTGAGGACTAACCTTGAAAGACAATGCAACCATCGATCTTCTCGTCATCGGCGGCGGCATTAATGGTGCGGGAATCGCAAGAGACGCATCGGGCAGGGGCCTCAGCGTTGTTCTGTGCGAGAAGGATGATCTGGCCCAAGGCACATCATCGCGGTCCGGAAAACTGATCCATGGTGGTTTGCGCTATCTCGAATACTATGAATTCCGACTGGTGCGGGACGCATTGATTGAACGCGAAGTCCTGCTGAACGCCGCACCGCACATTGTCTGGCCCATGCGTTTCGTACTGCCGCATTCGCCGGAGCAACGCCCGGCGTGGCTGGTGCGACTCGGCCTTTTTATGTACGACCACTTGGGTGGCCGCAAAAAGCTTCCCGGTTGCCGCACGCTCGATTTGTCGCGTGATCCCGAAGGCAAAGCCCTCAAGCCGGAATTCCACAAGGCCTTCGAATATTCCGATTGCTGGGTCGATGATGCGCGGCTTGTGGTGTTGAACGCCCTTGATGCCCAGGAACGCGGCGCCACCATCTATACCCGCACCGCCGCCACCTCGGCCCGACGCCGTGACGGAGCTTGGGATGTGGAACTGAAATCACAGGACGGCACAATTCGCAAACTCCGCGCCAAGGCTATTGCTAATGCCGCTGGCCCTTGGGTGGAGAATGTCATTACTGGAGTGACTGGATCAAACTCAGCCCGCAAAGTCCGCCTCGTCAAAGGCTCCCACATCATCGTTGAAAAATTCTGGGATGGCCCGCAAGCCTATCTGTTCCAGAATCACGACAAGCGCGTGATTTTTGTGAATCCCTATGAGGGCAATATGGCCCTGATAGGCACCACGGATATTCCGTTTGAGAATGCTGCCGAAAACGTCGCAATCACCACTGAAGAGATCGACTATCTGCTCGCCGCCGTGAACCGCTATGGCAAGAAACAGCTGGTGCGCTCCGACGTGTTGCACAGCTTCTCTGGTGTTCGCCCGCTCTATGACGACAACGCCGACAACCCGTCCGCTGTGACTCGCGACTATGTGTTCGATGTTGAGGGTGAACCCCCACTGCTGTCGGTCTTCGGCGGAAAAATTACCACCTACCGGAAGCTGGCTGATCACGCTCTGCAAAAACTGAAACCGTTCTTCCCTCAAATGAAAGATGAATGGACAGCATCCTCAACTCTGCCTGGTGGCGATATGCCGAACGCGGATTTTGAAATTTTCCTCGCAAACTTCAAACGCAGCAATAACTGGCTATCCGCTGAAATGGCGCTTCATTATTGCAGGCTTTACGGCACCCGCGCCGACAAACTGTTGAATGGTGCAACTTCCGTTTTGGCGTTAGGCCTACACTTCGGCAACAACCTTTACGAAGCCGAGGTGCACTATCTCCGTCAGCATGAATGGGCAGTGACTTCGGAGGATATTTTGACGCGTCGTACGAAGCTTGGACTGCGGATGACAGAAGCGGGGAAGTTTAAACTCGAAGAATTTCTGACGAAAACCCGGCCAAGATGACAGAACTTGAAGTCGCGCTGAAAAATTTTGCCAGCAAAAAGCCGGGTGGGGCAATCAATGACCGATAAAATGCAAGGCCTGTGCGCCAAATCCCTCGTTAAGTGTTACAAACTCAAATCCCCTCGCTTTCAATGCGGCAATGCCCAGAATCACCCCCGCCCCCGCTGGTCTCAAAGGTTGGTTGATGTGTGCAATGATAACGTCGCCGTCTTGGGCCTGGGCAAAAGCTTCTGCCGTACGGCTTTTGGAATACATGGCTCCACCATCACCCAGGCGGTTGAAGCCGGCAATGCGATAGCCGAGGGTGGCGATGTGTTGTTCGCTGGTTTTGGAATAGGCGGCTGTGGCACCGCGAAACCATGTGGGCATGTGGCCGAAGGTTGCTTTGATAACGGAAGCTCCTCCCTCGACTTCCGCTGCAAGCGCTGCCGGGCTGCCTGCGGACTTCACGCCGAAAATTCGGGTGGGCCAATCAATCGCCACAAGATGCCGTGCGCCATGGTTTTCAATTTCAAACAAATCAGGATGTGCTGCAATGATGGAAATGGCAGCGGGGTTTCGCTTCAGCCAACGGCCTGTGACAAAAAGGGTGGACTTGATGCGGGATGCCACGAGCGCGTTGAGAATGCGGCTGTCCACTTTTCCGCTGCAGGCATCGAAGGTCAAGGCTACGCGCGGTGCCTTGGGTCGCAGTGGGAGTTGCAGGGTAGGGCTGTCCAATACAGCGGCAACGGCTGATGTTGAAATGAGGGTGAAGACCAAAACAAAAATCTTCAATTCTAGAACCTCAAAATCCGCAGCCAACGCGCCACATTCAACAAGCTTACCAAAGCACCTGCCACATACGTGAAGGCAGCAGCTTTCAGCACGGAACGTGCCCCCGCCATCTCCTGTTGCGGCAAATATTTTTCCAGCACGGGAAGTGCCTTTTTGAAACTGGCGTCAAACTCCGTGGGCAAGGTAAAAATATGAACCACGATACTGGACGCAAGAATGCCAAGTGCCACAGCCACTTCAAGGGCGAGGACAACCGGACTCTTGATCAATGCAAACACCAGCGGTGATGCCATCAGTACGATGCTGCCGATGCGCTCTACCACAATGGTCTTTTTCACCAGGCGTTGACGCCATCGTAAAGGCGCATAGGCATCCCGGTCCTGCACCGCATGGGCCACTTCATGGGCGGCGACAGCGACTGCCGTTATGGACCTGCCCTTGAAATTGGCTTCTGACAATCGCACGGCCTTGTCATCAGGCGAATAGTGATCACCCGCCGGCACCATTTCCAGCTTCACATGCTGAAGCCCGGCATCATCCAGCAAATGCCGCGCGAGTTCTCCTCCTGTGCCCGGCATATCGGGCCGCTCAACCGCATGGGTGCGCATGGTCCAGTTGATCCAGAATTGCGGACCAAATACCAGTGCAACGAACAGCAGGAGGCTGAGAAGGGCGAGAACAACCATAAGGCTATGCTATAGGTGTTCTTGAAACCCCGCCGCAAGCCGTTCATGATCAAAGCATGAAATATTTGCGCTGTGAATCACAAGATGCGGTTTCCATACTTGAGATGGAGCAACCTTTGCCTGCCGCTGGCGAAATCATCGTGCGTCTGGTGATGTGTGGCATTTGTGGAACCGATACGGCCAAGGTGTTTGGAGCTTATCCAAAGCCGCAAAAGCTGGGGCATGAAGTGGTGGGCGTTGTCCATGCGGTTGGTGATGGAGTTGCAAGTTTTGTGGTAGGTCAGCGTGTGGCGTTGGCGCACCACGCAGCCGATGCAACGTCGCATTACGCAACGCGCGGCAGCGAAACCATGGATCCGGTTTTCAAGCGTTCCAACATTGATCCTGGCGGCTTTGCGGAACTTATCCGCGTCCCTGCTTCTTTGGTCGTCAACACAGTTGTATCCATCCCTGAGCATGTGCCGTATGCGCGCGCTGTGTTCATGGAACCGATGGCCTGTTGTTTGCGGGCCTTGGACCGGATTCATTTTCAACAGGGTGATTCATGCCTGGTTGTCGGGGTCGGTGCAGTTGGTGTGTTGTTTGCGCCCTTGCTGCGCGATCTGGGAGTGACCACAATCGCTGCCGATATGCGGCGGGAACGCATCGACGTTGCCAAACTATGGGGGGCCGTTGCGGGAGGTATTCCGGGTACGGATGATATCGCGGCATTGTGCAGGCAATACAGTGTTGACCGTGGTGTGGATGTGGTGATCCTCACCATTGTCAATGCCGCGACCATGGCGCTGGCTCTGGACTCGCTACGGGATGGTGGCACAATCATCATTTTCGGCGGCAAGCCCGGTGCGGAACTGCTCTTGCCCATGTGGGACATCTGGTTGCGCGAAATCAATCTGGTGACCAGCTATTCAGCCACACCTGATGGCCTGAAACGGGCAATGGCCGCATTGTCGGGCAGTGCCTATGTTGGGCTGGAAGATCTCATCAGCCATCACATGACATTGGCGGATGCACAGCAGGCATTCGGACTGGTGCAGCAGGGCAAGGCGTCGAAAGTGGTGCTCACACCGGGTTGACCGCCTCACCTTTCAGAAACAGCGTATCATAGTCATATAAGACCGCGAAACCCAGGCTGCGGTAGAGCGCAAGTGCCGCGATGTTCGTCACATCAACTTGCAGGAATGCCTGTGTGGCACATTCTGCTTTCGCCCAGTGCAACAGTGTGGTCAGCATGGCCCGCCCCAACCCTTTGCCACGATGCTGCGCATCTATGACAACAGAGCCGAGTTCAACCCAAGTGCCGTCCACCACTACCATACCAAACCCCACAGCGTCAGCGCCGGACGTGACCGTGGCAAAACGAACCGGCAATGTGATGCGATTTACAATGGCCTCCAGCCCATCGGGATTTCGCTTCGCAGGGTCGTCCTGGCGCGAGGTCACATTGATGCACCACGGCCGGTCTGCTGTTGATGCGAGTATGACGCGACGATCAGCGAACACTTCCAGATGATCAATCTGCGCAGTCATGGTGTGGGCCAGTCCGCGCGATATAAAACCGCGCTGGTTCAAAACCAAGGCGGTGTCGGCATGCGCTCCTGGGGAAACCCTGACCTGTGGCACCAGACCTGCCTGTTTGTACATCGCAATGATCTGGTCGAGCAACGCATCCGTCATCCGCGCACCGGGCGTAATGGCAGAGGCGGAATTGGCGCGTCCCGTATAGCCGCCTGCAAAACGTATCGCCCAACCATCAATCATATGGGTTTGGGCAGCGGGCCACACATGCAGCAGCCGTTCTTCCAGTTCAGCAATAAGTTCAATTCCGGGAGGCATGGTCATTCTGCGAATTTGCACGACGGCAGCAATTTGAACAAGCAGCCACCAATCCAGCCAGATTTCAAATATCTGTTGTTGACGATACATTGATTTTACTGTCATCAGATGCGGCGAACGGGGCGCAAGGAGGAATTATGTTTCTGCGTTTGATAGGTTTTTGTGTTGCGATGATTATTACGGCTTCTGTTCATGCGGCCCCCTCTGACTACACCGAAGTTTTGGCGGCGGATGCCAATGCCGCAGCTGATAGTGTCTATACGGGACGCTACGAAGGGTCCACCATTGTGGGCCAGACGACACAGGAATTTGATCAGCTGATGTTGCCCGCCGGGCCTGTAGATTCTGCAACGAAGTTTTTTGTAAAAACCGTGGTGCAGAAAGGCAAAGTTCTGCGCTCGCTCTATGTATCGCCAGTGGACCGTTCGTCGCTGGAGGTGTTTGGCAATTATGTTGATGCGTTGAAGGCCAAGGGATTTAAAACCGTTTTCGAATGCGCAAACGCCGACTGTGGTAAAAATTTCAAGGATCTGAAATACAATGCGAAAGATCCCGCTGTTGTGATTTCAAAGAACGCCAACACGCGCCGGGTCTTTGTGTCGAGAGCCATGTTCAATAAAATCACGGACCCACGCTATGCACTGCTCAGGCAGGGTGAGGCCGGTTTCGAAACCTATATTGCAGTGTTTGCCGCACAGAATGCGGGTGGCAGTTTTGGCGATGTTTCGAAAGCGCTGCGCGGGCGGGTTGGTGTGTTGATTGAAGTGGTTGATCCCGGCATACGCGAAGACAAGATTGTGACGGTGACTGCCGATAAAATTGCTGACACATTGGGAACCGATGGGCGTGTGGTGTTTTATGGGCTGTACTTTGATTTTGACCAAGCCGCGATCAAGCCGGAATCCGCACCGCAACTGGCGGAGATGGTAGGATATTTGCAGAGTGATCCAGACGTTCGTGTCTATATTGTCGGCCATACGGACAACAAGGGTGAACTTGACTACAATCTGAAACTGTCCACCGCCCGTGCCAAAGCCGTGGTTGCAGCATTGATTGACGCTGGAATTCCTGCGAACAGATTGCTGGCAAAAGGTTTAGGCCCGCTTGCTCCGCTTGCGGCCAACACGACCGCCGAAGGACAAGCCAAAAACCGCCGCGTCGAACTTGTGGCGCAATGACAGGCAGCCAACAGGAGCGCCGCATGAGCACACTTGAAATCCGCATTGACGAGCTGGAAATGCGCGTGGCCCATCAGGATAAGACCATCGGCGAATTGAACGACGTGATCACGGCGCAATGGAAACAACTGGAAGCGATGGAACGTCAGCTCCGCCGCTTCGGCGAGGAACTGGAAGCACTCGACGCCATGGAAGGCCCGGCAGCCAACCAGAAACCGCCGCATTATTGACTTAACAGCTGTGCCTCAATCGCAGCCTTGTCGATGATCGACCAGACTTGCACAATCTTTGCAGAACGAAAT
>JANMEM010000098.1:0-6121 GCA_031376985.1 Hyphomicrobiales bacterium | reverse complement strand
ACGGAAATGCCATGGGACATTTTGGTGCTTGATTCCACCGAACGTCACTTGCGCCGCAAGCTCATTACTTTGCAGCACGGCGACGATGTGATGGTTGATCTCGACAAGACCACCAAACTGGAGGACCGGGATTGCCTGGTCCTTGAGAATGGTCGCCTCGTGCAGATCATTGCGGCAGAGGAAGACTTGCTGGAAATCACGGCCCGCAGCGCTGAACACCTCATCCAGCTGGCATGGCACATCGGCAACCGGCACCTTGAAGCACAGATTGAAGCGGAGCGCATCCTGATCCGCAGGGATCATGTGATTGCGCATATGCTGGAGCATCAAGGAGCCAACGTGCGAGAGGTGCATGAAGCCTTCTCCCCGGAAAACGGGGCCTATCACAGTCATGACCATGGAGCCCATTCCCATGAGCACTGACAACGCTTCCCTGTTGATGTTGCTCAACTGGATGTCGCCGACCTTTCCCATCGGCAGCTTTGCCTATAGTCACGGACTGGAACAGGCGATCACCGATGGCCGTGTGGCAACGCAGGACGATGTAGAGTCATGGATCACCGACCTGCTGCAAACAGGCTCCGGATGGAACGACGCCGTGTTGTTTGTCCAATGCTGGCACAGCAATTTAAATGAGTTGGCGCTCGCACTTGCAGGCTCTGCCGAACGCTATTCAGAGACCACACAGCTTGGGCGTAATTTCAATATCGCAGCTGCCGTCTGGACTGATGAAGAAAATTACGACAGCACAATGGCGTATTCCGTTGCGGCAGGCCTTGCCTGCAAGCGGATGAACATTCCGCAAGAACAAGCCCTCGCTGCTTTTCTGCAAGGTTTCTGTGCTGCACTTGTATCGGTGGCTGTGCGGCTGGTGCCATTGGGCCAAACCGCCGGACTTAAAGTTCTGCGCAATCTCGCGCCTTTGATTTCGGCAACCGCAAGCCGCGCCTTGTCAGCCACGCTTGACGATCTCGGTTCCAACTGCATTGCCGCCGAAATCGCCGCCATGAAACATGAAACACTGGAACCGAGGATATTCCGCACATGAGTAAGGGTCCATTACGCGTTGGTATCGGTGGTCCCGTCGGCTCCGGCAAAACCACGCTCACCGAAAAACTCTGCAAGGCCATGCGCGACAAATATTCCGTCGCCGCCATTACAAATGACATTTACACCAAGGAAGATGCGCTCATTCTGAACCGTTTGCAGGCGCTGCCTGAAGACCGCATCATGGGGGTTGAAACCGGGGGCTGCCCGCACACTGCCATCCGCGAAGATGCCTCGATCAACCTTGCCGCCATTGATGAAATGAACAAACGCTTTCCCGATCTCGATGTGATTTTCATCGAGTCCGGTGGCGACAATCTTGCCGCCACTTTCTCTCCTGAACTTGCCGATATCACACTTTATGTTATCTCCGTCTGTCAGGGTGAAAAAATCCCGCGCAAGGGCGGTCCCGCCATCACCAAATCAGATCTTCTGATCATCAACAAATCAGACCTCGCGCCCTATGTGATGGCCGATCTTTCGGTGATGGAAAGCGATACGAAAATCGCCCGGGGAAATCGGCCTTATGTCTTCACCGACCTGTTGCGACAAAAGGGACTGGCCGATGTCGTTTCCTATCTTGAAAAACACGGCGGTCTGGCACAAGCTGTTGTTTGAGGGGTGGGAATGGCGACAATTTTCAACGAGATGCTGGACAAGACCAATGGTACGCGCTCACCCTACGTGCAGGTTGAAGACTGGCTGAAGACCCTCAAGAAAAAAGATTTCGAACGCGCCACAAGCGAAGCAGAAAACCGTTTCCGCCGTCAGGGCATTACCTTTGCGGTTTATGGCGACGACGAAGCCTCGGAAAGACTGATCCCCTTCGACATCATCCCCCGCGTCTTTGCGGCCTCCGAATGGCGCCGCTTGTCCGCCGGCATTGAGCAGCGGGTCCGGGCGCTCAATGCCTTTATCCATGACATTTATCACCGTCAGGAAATTCTGCGGGCTGGCCGCATTCCCGCTGAGGTCATTGTCAACAATGCGGCCTTTGTGCCGGAAATGGTGGGGGTGGCACCTGCGCGTGGCATCTATGCCCATATCGTCGGCACCGATATTGTGCGCATTGCTGAAAATGAATTCTATGTGCTGGAAGACAATTGCCGAACCCCGTCCGGTGTGTCTTACATGCTGGAAGACCGGGAAACCATGATGCATCTTTTTCCGGAACTGTTCTCGAAACACCGGATTGCACCTGTCGAAAATTACCCGTCACTGTTACGGCAAACACTGACCAGCGTCGCACCTGCCGGGTGCAACGGTGAGCCCACGATTGTTGTGCTGACACCGGGCATTCACAATTCGGCGTTTTTCGAACACGCCTTTCTGGCCGATGAAATGGGTGCCGAACTCTGCGAAGGCAGCGACCTGTTTGTGCAGGATGGCTATCTCTACATGCGCACCACACAGGAACCGAAACGCGTGGACGTGATCTACAGGCGCATCGATGACGCCTATCTTGATCCCTTGAGTTTCAAACCGGATTCAACCATTGGTGTGCCGGGATTGTTTGATCTCTACCGTGCAGGCCGAGTGACCATCGTTAATGCTCCAGGTACAGGCATCGCCGATGACAAGGCAATTTATACTTACATCCCTGATGTCATCGAGTTCTACACCGGCGAAAAGCCGCTTCTGAAAAACGTGCCGACATGGCGCTGCTCGGAAGCGAAATCGCTGCAATATGTGCTGGAGCATTTGAGCGAACTGGTGGTCAAGGAAGTTCATGGTTCCGGTGGCTACGGCATGTTGGTGGGGCCAACGTCAACCAAAAAAGAAATTGAACTGTTTCGCGCCAAGTTGAAGGCCCGTCCTGCCAATTACATAGCCCAGCCCACACTGGCGCTTTCAGCCGTGCCGACATTCACGGCCTCCGGTGTGGCACCCCGCCATGTGGACCTGCGCCCCTTCGTTTTGTCTGGTGACCGTGTGCGCGTCACCCCCGGTGGCTTGACGCGGGTGGCCTTGAAGAAGGGCTCCCTCGTGGTCAATTCCAGCCAGGGCGGCGGCACCAAAGACACGTGGGTGTTGGAGGACTGATGCTCGGACGCACCGCCTCTTCACTGTTCTGGATGTCGCGCTACATGGAGCGTGCGGAAAACATGGCGCGGCTTCTCGAAGTTGGCCATCGCATTTCGCTGATGCCCGGCCGTATCGAAGGCCACCGGGACGAATGGCGTTCAACGCTCCTCAGCGCGGCCTGTGAAGAAGAATATATGCTGAAACACAAAGACGTGAAGGCTGAACATGTTATCAACTTTCTGATTTTCGACGACAGCAACCCAACCTCCATCCGCTCCGTTGTGCGTACTGCACGCAACAATGGCCGTGCCGTGCGAACCGCGTTGACGCGTGATGTATGGGAAAGCATCAACTCCACGTGGAATGAACTCGTCGCCATCAAGCCCACAGACATATCAAAAGATCGGCTTCCGGTTTTTCTCGATTGGGTGAAGCAGCGCTCCATGTCGTTTCGCGGCGCTGTGCTTGGCACCATGTTGCGCAACGAAAATTATTACTTCAGCCAGCTCGGCAATTTTGTGGAACGCGCAGACACCACGGCACGTATTCTCGATGTGAAATATTTCATTCTTCTGCCCAAACCTTCAGACGTTGGATCAGACCTCGACGCGCATCAATGGGCGCAGATATTGCGCAGCGTATCGGCACACCGGGCCTATCGCTGGTTCTACCGTGACAGCAATTACAAACCATGGCTGGTGGCGGAGTTTCTCATCTTGCGGGAAGAAATGCCCCGGTCGCTGTTGTTCAGTTATCAATGGATCAACACGGCACTTGCAGGCCTCGCGGCACTGCACGGCAAATCCTATGGATGTCATGAACGGGCAGCGGAAATGGCGGCAAAATTGAAGCATGGCAATATGGAGGATATATTCCAATCGGGCCTGCATGAATATCTGCAAGGCTTTATTGACGGCAACAACGCGCTATCAATGGATATTGCGCGCACCTATAATTTTCCGTGAGCTGACATGCGCCTCACCGTCCGCCACGTCACCCACTACACATATGAAAGTGCGCCGCGCTATCTTGTGCAGCGCCTGCATTTGCAGCCAGCCGATTTTGCCACGCAGCGATGTCTTTCTTGGAAAGTTTCGTGCCCCGGCATCGAAAAATCCCTGCTCTATGTCGATGGCTTCGGTAATTGGGTCCACCTCGTCACGTCAGTGCCTGGTGCTGATGGCATGGAAATCATTGCAGAAGGCGAAGTAGAATCGAATGATGCGTCAGGCGTCGTGCGCGGGCTCGTGGGCTTGGCACCTGAGGCCATATTCCTGCGGGTGACTCCACCCACGCTGATGAGTCCGCAACTGCAAAAACTGGCCGCCGAATTCAACCGGAAAAAACCCGTGCTTGAAACAGCCCATGCCATGATGGATGCGGTGCATGAGCGCGTCGCCTATGTCACCGGAACCTCCGATGCGGAAACCACGGCAGCTCAAGCCTATGCTGTGGGCATGGGCGTGTGCCAGGACCACGCCCACATCATGATTGCACTGGCGCGGGCCATGAAAATTCCCGCCCGTTATGTGACTGGCTATCTGGTCACAGGCGTTGGCGCGTCGTCCACCGCTGCCCATGCCTGGGCGGAGTTGTTTGTGCCGGAATTGGGCTGGGTGGGTTTCGACGCAGCAAACGGTCAATGCCCGACCGACCATTATGTGCGCGTTGCGGCAGGGCTTGATTCAGCTGCTGTTGCACCCGTGCGCGGAACAAGGCGTGGTGGTTTTGGCGAGGAAAAATTGAGGGTTGAAGTTCGCGTGGAAATCTCGGAACAGTAGCGTCAGGGAAACGTCGGAATCGCTTGAATGACTTATTGCGTTGGCATGTTACTGGATAAAGGCCTCGTCATGGCCGCAGACACCCGCACCAATGCGGGCGTTGACAATGTCGGCAGGTTCAAGAAACTCTACACATGGGAATATCCGGGGGAGCGCGTGTATGTTCTGCTCACCGCTGGCAATCTTGCCGTGACGCAAGCTGTGGTCAGCGTCATCTCAGAACAGATTGAACACCCTGATGACAAGGGTGAATCGTTGAAGACCATGTCCACAATGTTCCAGGCGGCACATCTGGTCGGCGATGCCATCCGCTTGGTCAAGAAAACCGACGGCGAGCATCTCTCGTCAAACGGCGAATCTTTTGCCGCAAGCTTTATTTTCGGCGGGCAGATTGGCACTGAACGTCCGCGCCTGTTCAATATCTACGCTGCTGGAAATTTCATTGAAGCCACACCTGACACGCCGTTCTTCCAGATCGGTGAACATAAATACGGAAAACCCATCCTTGACCGGGTGGCGCGCACGGAAATGGAGTTGGGCGAAGCCGCAAAAATGGTGCTGCTGTCGTTTGACTCAACTCTCCGGTCAAACTTGAGCGTGGGCTTGCCGATTGATTTGCTGACATACGAAACCGATGCCCTGAAAATTGAACACACCAAGCGCATCGGTCCTGATGATCCCTATTTCAAGATGCTCTCAACCGAGTGGTCGAAAGCACTGCGCTCGGCTTTTGCGAATATCGAAGCGCTTGATATCTAGACCGTAAGGTGCGCCCGCACATCGGTTGTCTCCAGCACATTCCGGTCACCTGCCAGAACTGTCCGACCACGATCCAGCACGATGAAATTGTCGGCGAGGCGTTTGGCAAAATCGAAGTATTGTTCCACCAGTACAATGGCCATGGTCCCCCGGTCGCGAAGCAAGGCGATGACCCGTTCAATGTCCTTGATGATGGAGGGTTGGATGCCTTCCGTCGGTTCATCAAGTAGCAATAACTTGGGTCTCATCACCAATGCGCGGGCGATGGCGAGTTGCTGCTGCTGACCACCGGACAAGTCCCCACCGCGGCGGTTCAGCATGGACTTCAACACGGGGAACAGGTCGAAAAGCTCTTCCGGGAAATTCCGGTCTTTGCGCGACAAAATCCCAAAACCAGTCTTCAGGTTTTCTTCAACGGTAAGCTGGGCAAATATTTCGCGGCCTTGCGGCACCAACGCGATGCCATTGCGGGCACGTTCAGCGGTTGGCATTTTGGTGATGTCCTTGCC
>JANMEM010000095.1:0-1839 GCA_031376985.1 Hyphomicrobiales bacterium | reverse complement strand
CGGGCATCTTGCGGTCTCCGGCTGATGCTTCATATTGCATTCTTTCAACGGCATTTGCAGGTCCAAAAGCGCCATTATTCCGGTTTCCCGCGCAACCAGTGCTACTGGTTGACGCCGCACGTGCTTTCACTCACACTGGCAACAGGGGACGTTCGAACCTCTGGCTGTTTCGTGGGGAAACATCAGGGCCGGAGATTGAGGGCACACAATCAACTTAAAAAAACACGCTTCTCCCCGAAGCGGCAGGGACACTAATATGGCTGACAACAAACATATGAGTGAGGACGAAAAAGTCCTCCACAGTATGGGCTATGCGCAGGAACTATCGCGGCGCATGGGCCCATTCCAGAGTTTTGCTATTTCATTCGCAATTATCTGTATCATCTCCGGCGGCTTCGGTTCATTCCCGATTGCGCTGTCTGCAGGTGGTCCATTTTCGTTGACCGTAGGCTGGTTGATTGGTGGCGTTTACGCGCTCATCGTTGCGACTTCACTTGGCCAAATTGCTTCTGCCTATCCAACGGCTGGCAGCCTTTATCACTGGTCGTCCATTCTGGGTGGCCGCTTCTGGGGCTGGGCCACGGCTTACATCAACTTGCTGGGCCTCCTTTTCGTTATTCCAGCAGTTAATGTGTTCTTGTATTTCATTACCAAAGATCTGTTCTGCGCAGGCCTTCTGGGCTGGGACGTTTCGGCCTGGGGAACATGGACGCAAATCTGGTTCGTTGTCGTTTTGACTGCAGCCCAATGCGCGCTCAACCATTTCGGTATCGGACTTACAACCAAGCTGACTGACTTAGCAGGTTATCTCATTCTTGCGGTCACCGCGATTTTGATCGTGATGTTTGCCATGGGTGCCGTTGACTACAATATTGGCCGCACATTCGCGTTTTCCAACAATACCGGCGCTGCCGGTGGTGGAGTAGTTCCTGAATCAAGTGCGTTGATGGCCTTCGTTATCGGGCTGCTTTATCCATTGTTCACGATCACGGGCTTTGATGCTTCCGCGCATACATCAGAGGAAACCATCGACGCCCGCAACACCGTGCACAAGGGCATGATCCAATCGGTTTTGTGGTCATTGATTTTCGGTTTTGTGCTGATCGTGGTCATGTTGCTTTGCATTCCCGACGCAAAGACAGCTGCGGCTGAAGGCTGGGGTTCATTCAACAATTTGTTCACCCGCGTCATCATGGGCTCCTTCATCGGCAAGCTCATGTTGATAGGTGTGCTGATTGCAAACTTCCTTTGTGCGCTTGCAGCCGTCACGTCCACATCGCGCATGGTTTATGCCTTTGCCCGTGACGGTGGTTTGCCCTTCTCCAATGTCCTTGGATCAGTGAGCAAAACCCATCGCACACCAAATGCAGCCATCTGGTTTGTATTTGTGCTGACTTCAATCCTGGTGATGGTCACAACGCCATTGGGTGCATTCGCTGCCCTGTCAACGGGCTGTGCCATGTATCTCTATATTTCCTACGCCATGCCGGTTGTTGCCGGTCTTCTTGCGGAAGGAAAAACCTGGAATGAATACGGAAGCTTCCGCCTTGGTGGATTGTCCAAACTGTTTGCCGTCATCGTCGGCACCGGTGCGGTATTGATCACAATCGCTGGACATGCCTTCGTCGTTTCCATTCCGGGAGATGCGGCAGCAGGAACAAGTTTCGTGCCAGGTCTTTGGTATTATTCACTCGGATTTTTGATTGTGCTGGCCGCGCTCTGGCTGGTCAGTGAAAACAAGCGTTTCAAGGGCCCGCCAATGGGCGCCGAAATTGCCAAGCGTCAGTCTGCGATTGCAGCTGCCGAAAAGGCACTGGGCGCGAAGTAAGTTTTAACCAT
>JANMEM010000070.1:0-2265 GCA_031376985.1 Hyphomicrobiales bacterium | reverse complement strand
CCCCACTGGAAACAGTCATCCAGCGTGATCACGCCAATATCGACGTTGCGCTGTTTGAAAATGCGGTTGCCTGTCAGCAGCGTTTCCACGTCGTCAAGAACCTTGGAATTCTTGATGGCGAAGTTGCCAATGTCATCAATCAGCTTTTGTGGAATGTCCTGATGCACACCGCCGGGGCGGAAATAGGCGGCGTGCATTCTCGAACCAGAAGCGCGTTCATAAAAGCCCAGAAGTTTTTCACGTTCTTCAAACCCCCAGAGAATGGGCGTCAAGGCACCGACGTCCAAGGCTTGCGTCAGGATGTTCATTTGATGCGACATCAAGCGGCCGATTTCAGAGAACAAGACGCGGATCAACTGGCCGCGCTTTGGCACGGATATGCCAATCAAGCGCTCCACAGCAAGTGCAAAGGCATGCTCCTGATTCATCGGTGCCACATAGTCGAGGCGGTCGAAATAGGGCACGGCTTGCAGATAGGTTTTCTGTTCAATCAGCTTTTCAGTGCCGCGATGCAGAAGCCCGATATGGGGATCAACACGGGTAACGATTTCGCCGTCCAATTCCAGCACCATGCGCAAAACGCCATGCGCCGCCGGATGCTGCGGGCCGAAGTTGATGGTGAAATTGCGGGTGGAAACTTCGCTCATTGCTTGGCCTTTTCATCGCCCGGCAGCACGTAGTTTGTGCCCTCCCATGGCGAGAGATAATCAAACTGTCTGAACTCTTGTACGAGCTTCACGGGCTCATAGACGACGCGTTTCAACTCGTCATCATAGCGCACCTCAACATAACCCGTGGTCGGGAAGTCCTTGCGCAGGGGGTGACCCTGAAAACCATAGTCGGTGAGGATGCGGCGCAAATCCGGGTGGCCTGAAAACATGATGCCGTAGAGGTCGAAGACTTCGCGTTCGAACCAGTCGGAGGCCTTGAACGATGGTATTGCCGACGGCACCACATCGCCCTCGCCTGCCTGACATTTCACGCGGATGCGGGAGTTCTTGTACGGACTGAGCAGATGATAAACCACGTCGAAACGCTTTTCGCGTTCGGGGTAGTCGGCGGCTGTCAAATCGATGAAGTTGACGAAGCGGCATTCCGCGTCATCGCGCAGAAAGGTCAGCACCGTATTGATGGAGTCGGCTTCGACATGCAGCGTCAGTTCCCCATAGGCGATGGACGAAGTGATGTTGGCTAGCTTCGAGGCGATATGCGTAGCTAGAATGCTCAGATCAAATGCCATCAGATCACCGTTCAATCGTACCGGTGCGGCGGATCTTTTTTTGCAGCATCAGGATGCCGTACAAAAGTGCTTCCGCCGTAGGTGGGCAGCCTGGAATATAAATATCAACAGGTACGATGCGATCACAACCACGAACCACTGAATAAGAATAGTGATAGTAACCGCCGCCATTGGCGCAGGAGCCCATGGAGATGACGTAACGCGGCTCCGGCATCTGGTCGTAAACCTTGCGGAGGGCCGGTGCCATTTTGTTGGTGAGCGTACCAGCGACGATCATCACATCAGACTGCCGTGGCGAAGCGCGGGGGGCTGCACCGAATCGTTCAAGATCATAGCGCGGCATGGATGTGTGCATCATTTCAACGGCGCAGCAGGCCAATCCAAAGGTCATCCACATCAGTGAACCCGAACGGGCCCAGTTGATCAGATCATCGGACGTTGTGACAAGAAAGCCCTTGTCAGCCAGTTCCGCATTGATTTCGGAATAATACTGGCGCTGTTCCTTGCCTTCAATCTCGATCAATCCCATTCGAGTGCTCCTTTGCGCCATTCGTAAATGAAGCCGATGGTGAGTAGCCCCAGGAAAATCATCATGGACCAGAAGCCGAAAATGCCTATCTTTCCAAGTGAAATCGCCCATGGAAACAGGAAGGCGACTTCAAGATCGAAAATGATAAAGAGAATGGACACAAGATAAAAGCGAACATCGAACTTCATGCGGGCGTCGTCGAAAGCTTCGAAACCGCATTCATAAGCCGAAAGTTTTTCCGGGTCCGGGGACTGCACCACCACCAGTAACGGTGCCACCATCAACGCCACAGCTATGAATCCCGCCACGCCCATGAAAATGGCAATCGGCAAATAGTCGTTCAAAAGTCCGCTCATGCACCCTCGCAAGGGCGTCTGCGAACCGCCCCAATGTTGCCCGCGTTCTAGTGCAGCCGCCCCAAGGTTACAAGCATTTCACGTTGATTTCTTGGTGGTGCCGGAAAAGCAATTCGACGCAGGGGTTTGCACCGATGTTC
>JANMEM010000064.1:0-24756 GCA_031376985.1 Hyphomicrobiales bacterium | reverse complement strand
CTGCCGCTGCTCGTAACCATTGGCATTGGCGTTGCAAGTGTGGCACTGCTCAGGACCGTCGTGTAAGCGGCGCACAGGCCTCAACCAACCAGCTTCTTGTGTCGTCATTCACAAACGAAGCTGGTTGGTTGAGGCCTGTGCGCCGCTTACACGAAGGTCCTGAGCAGTGCCACACTTGCAACGCCAATGCCAATGGTTACGAGCAGCGGCAGCTTCATGACAGCTGCACCCAAGGTGATGCCGCCGCTGATCATCTCGGCTGGCCCTTGCAGAAAAACGGTTGGTGCAATGACAGCGGTAAGGATGGCAGGAGGCACGGCTTCCAGCGCAGTTTTGAAGCGACCGGAAATGTGTTTGCCATTGAGCAAGACATAGCCCGCAAGTCGCGTGGCATAGGTGGCAAGGCCCATGCCCAGGATGGCGATGTAAATGAACCAGCCATCAGGTGTCATGCGACGATGGTTCCTCGATATGGCCTGCAACGGCTACAAGCATTCCGGCGATGCCACCCAATATGATATACCACGCGCCGGGGATATAGAGTTTCGCAGCAACCGCCACAGCTGCACTTGTGGCAAGCACGAGCGCTGTTCGGGTACCTTTCCAGAACCCAGCAAGCACGGCAATGAACATGGCGGCGAAAGCAAAGTCCAATCCGTAACGTGTTGTATCGCCCAAAGCAGAACCCAGTTGGGTGCCAATGGCACAGAAGCTGAACCACACAAACCACAGCGGTATTGCAACCCCAGCAAAATAGGCTGCTGATATGGGCTGGTGCAATGCGCGGCGTTCTATCAACGCCCAGGCTTCGTCGGTCAGCCAAAACAACAAGAGCATGGCCTTGCCTTTTGGTATCGAGCCGATGTGACGTGACACCGAGGCCGACATCAAAACATGGCGCAGGCTTATGGTCGCAATTGCAAAAATGAGCAACAGCAGCGGCGTGCCGCTCTTGATCAAATCCATACTGACGAATTGTGCAGCACCCGAATAGACAAACGCACTCATCAGCCAGGCCTGAAACGGAGACAGGCCCGAGCCGGCGGCAATGGTTCCCCACAGCAGCGCAATCGGAGCATAGGCAATCATCATGGGGGTGATGTCTCTCAACCCGGCAAGGAAGGCGTCGCGGTTCATTGACCCTCGATCATGGTCAACCATTGGTCTTCGCTGAGAACTTTTACGCCGTGCTTTTCAGCGTCTTTGAGTTTCGAGCCCGCACCTGGACCGGCAACAAGTATGTCAGTCTTCTTGGAAACGGAGCCTGCAACTTTTGCGCCCAGCCGCTCGGCGGTGGCTTTGGCCTCTTCGCGGGTGAAACGTTCCAACGCACCCGTGAAGACCACAGTTTTTCCGGCGACCACAGTGTTGGTTTGCACGGCTTCCAAAGCTGTGGGTGTTACGGCTTGCAGAAGAGCGGTCACGACCTCGAGGTTATGGGGCTCGGCGAAAAATTGTACAATCGCCTCTGCAACAGTATCACCAATGCCATCGTGCGACACGAGTTCAGCCCATGCTTCGCTGCTGTCACCCAGTCCCGCCGCTACCATTTGATCGCGGAAATGAACTGCGTCGCCATAGGCTCTAGCGAGAACGCGAGCCGTGGTTTCGCCAACGTGACGGATGCCCAGCGCAAAAATGAATCGGTCAAGGCCGACGCCTCGGCGGGCGTTGATGGCAGCAAAAAGACTGGCGACGCTGGATTCTCCCCAGCCGTCCTGTTTTGAAAGCTGTCTACCTGCTGCGATATCGCGCGCTTCAAGAGAGAATATATCCTGCGGTTTGTTGACCAGTCCTGCTGCGTGAAATTCTTCCAAAATCTTGTCGCCCAAACCCTCAATGTCGAAGGCATTGCGGGAGCAAAAATGTTTCAGCCGCTCGATCTGTTGAGCTGAACACACAAGGCCCCCCGTGCAACGGCGCACCGCGTCGGACTTGCCTGTTGCCCGGACTTCGCGTTCAGCATGGCTGCCGCAGACGGGGCAAACAGTCGGAAATGCATAAGCTTGTGATTGCGGTGAGCGCTTTTCCAGAACGACGGAGACAACTTGGGGAATGACATCGCCTGCCCGTTGCACGACAACGGTATCGCCAATGCGAACGTCTTTGCGGGTGATCTCATCTTCATTATGAAGTGTGGCGTTTGATACAACGACACCACCGACTGTGACGGGGCGCAAACGGGCGACAGGCGTCATGGCACCGGTGCGGCCGACTTGAATATCAATGGCTTCCAGAACAGTGGTTGCCTGTTCTGCCGAAAATTTGTGTGCAATTGCCCAACGTGGACTGCGGGAGACGAAGCCCAGACGCTGTTGCAAGGCGAGATCATTCAGCTTGTAGACCACACCATCAATATCATAGCCAAGGCTTGCACGTTGCGTTTCGATATTTCGGTATTGGGCCAACATTTCGTCGGTGTTGGTGCAGAGTTTCATCAACGGATTGGTTGGAAGCCCCCAGCTTGCAAACGTCTCAACGACGGATTTTTGCGTGGTGGCGGGCAGCGCTTCGACGTCGCCCCAGGAATAGGCAAAAAACCGCAGGGGTCTCGTGCGGGTAATTGCAGAGTCTTGCTGACGCAACGAGCCTGCTGCTGCGTTGCGTGGATTGGCAAAGGCTTGTTCACCTTGCGCAATTTGTTTGATGTTGAGTGCGGTAAAGTCTGCGTGACCCATATAGATTTCGCCGCGCACTTCAAAGTGGCTGTAAGGACAACGGCGCAATTGTTGTGGCACATCAGGGATGACGCGCACATTGGCGGTGACATTTTCACCCTCCGCACCGTCCCCGCGTGTGGCTGCTTGCACCAGTTCTCCGTTTTCGTAGCGCAGTGAAATCGACAAACCGTCGATTTTGGGCTCGGCAGTAAAGGCGAGTTCCGCGCCGCTGTTAAGGTTGAGGAAGCGGCGGATACGCTCCACAAATTCGGTGACGTCGCCGTCTTCAAACGCGTTGGACAGGGACAACATGGGCACGACGTGTCTGACTTTCGCAAACTTGCCGGATGGTGCTGCTCCCACTTTTCCGGCAGGAGAGTCACCGGATTTCAGGCTTGGGTAAGCTTGTTCAAGTGCCAGCAATTGCTTGCGCAATGAGTCGTAGGCGGCATCGCTGATCGTCGGTGCATCGTTTTGGTGATAGGCAATGTCGTGGCGGTTGATGGTTTCTACCAGTGATGCATATCGTGTTGCGAATTCTGCTGGTACTGAAGTCTTCGCCAACTCACGCACTCCGTGCCATCAACTCACCAGCTTGCGCTCGTGCCGCTTCGGTCACGGTATCGCCCGACAGCATGCGGGCCAGTTCTTCGCGGCGCGCAACTTCGGTGAGTGGCGCTACAGTGGTTACCATCAGTTTGCCTCTGCTGCTTTGCTGCTTGGAGATCAACAAGTGCTGGTTGGCTTGTGCTGCAACCTGTGGCGAATGGGTGACAGCGATAATTTGCAAATCCTTCGCGAGACTGCGCAAGCGTTTGCCAATGGCGTCGGCCACAGCCCCGCCAACACCCGTATCGATTTCATCGAAGATCAAAACCGGTGCGGAACCCTTGGCGGCCAACACCACTTTCAGAGCCAACATGAAACGTGCCAACTCGCCACCGGAGGCAATTTTCATGAGTGGCTGCAAGGCAGCGCCGGGGTTGGTGGCGACTTTGAATTCAATGCGGTCAATGCCTTGAGAGCCGGGCTTCGACGCGTCGGATTCTACTGCCGTTTCGAACAACGCTTTTTCGAGTTTCAACGCAGGCAATTCAGAAAGAACGGATTTGTCCAATTGCTTTGCCGTTTTACGGCGCTTGGCGCTCAGGTCATCGGCAGCGGACTCATAAACTGCTCGCGCTGCTTTTTCTTCTGCCTGCAAGCGTGACAGAATTCCGCTGCCGTCCTCGAGACGCTGTAAATCGGCACCGAGTTTGTCCTTCACATTGGCCAGGTCATCCACCTTGCAACGATATTTCCGTGCTGCAGCCCTCAGTGCAAAAAGCCGCTCTTCAGATTTTTCAAGATCGCGCGGATCAAATTCGAATTGTCGCCGGGCATGGTCAATTGCGCTCGTCGATTCACCAAATGCCCGGAGCAACTTGTCGAGTTCTGTGCAGACCTCATCAAGTCTTCCACCAGCGCCGTCCTTGCGGCGTTCCAACCTTCTCAGAGCAGCGTTGATGCGGGACTCAAAGGCCGTCTCGCCGCTTAGCACCGAGTCTGCCTCATCGAGCGCCGACACAAACTGTTCGGATAACATCATGAACTGTCGCTTCTCTGCGAGTCCCTGCTCTTCGTTTGCCTCCGGGGCCAGAGACGACAACTCTTTCACCGCGTGTTCGAGATAATCGCGTTCAACTTCGGCGCGGGCCAATGCTTCTTCGTGTTCCTGGAGTTTCGATTTCACGTCGCTCCACGCACCCCAAGCAGTCGCAACCACTTTCACTTGCTTGTCGAGACCGCCAAACGCATCCAACAGTGAACGATGACTGTTCACACTTACCAGTGCACGATCAGCGTGTTGACCATGCAGTTCGACGAGCAACGCCGCAAATTGGCGCAACAAGGCGAGGCTTACAGGCTGATCGTTGATGGTGGCGCGGCTGGATCCATCGCGAGTTTGAACACGGCGCACAACGATATCGCCTTCGACCTCAATTTCATGTTCGGATAAAAATGAGACTGCGGAATGATTGACAGGGAGATTGTAGCTCGCGGTGACACTGCCCTTTTCCTGCCCTGTGCGCACCAAATTGGCATCGCCACGGGCACCAAGTGCCAGCCCCAAGGCATCAAGCAGGATCGACTTTCCAGCGCCTGTTTCGCCCGTCAAAATTGACAAGCCACCGGACAATTGCAAATCCAGTTTTTCAATCAATACAATATCACGAATAGAGAGAGCGGTTAACATGTGGGCTTCTATAGCGGTATCCGCTTTGGAAATCGAGAGATTCTCGTTTTGTACTGGCGCAGTCTACACGCCAAAAACCCTGCTTATCCAAGATGAGCTGCTGGCCACCGGGGCTTTTCCGTCTGATGAGACCAGGGTGTAAGCATCTTTGTACCACTCGCTGTTCGGGTAATTGTGGCCAAGCACCGCCGCAGCCGTCTGTGCTTCGGACACAACGCCCAATGCCATATAGCCCTCAGCCAAACGATACAGCGCCTCAGGCGTATGGGTCGATGTCTGGTAGTCCGTCACCACTTTTTTGAATCGGTTGATCCCTGCAAGGTATGACCCCTTTTTCATATAATAACGGCCGATTTCCATTTCCTTGGCAGCGAGCTGATCGCGGCCAATTGCAGCTTTTTGCGTTGCGTCAGCGGCGTAGCGTGAGTCAGGGAAACGACGCGCCACTTCGTCAAGCGCTTCTACAGCACGTTCTGTGCGGGACTGGTCACGCCTGACATCGGCGATTTGTTCGTATTCCGATATGGCAACGAGATAGTAGGCGTAGGCCGTATCTTTATGACCAGGATGCAGTGCAATGAAGCGCTTTCCTGAATCAATGGAGTCATCATAGGCATTATTCTGATAGGACGAAAATGCCTGCATCAAAATAGCTTGTGTGGCCCATTTCGAATAGGGGTGCTGACGTTCAACTTCAGCGAATTTCTTGTTGGCACTTTTGTAACTACCGGCTTTCAAATCGGCGAGGGCATCATTGTAGAGACCAGAGACTGATGCCTCGTCAGATTGCGCCAAATCGGGGGAAAGTGCCCCACCTTTGCCGGACTTTGCCCCCATGGTAGAACTGTCGCTTCCACCCAGCATCCCGTTCAAAAGGCTTCCCGAAGAACAGCCTGCCAACGTCACAGCGAGCAGGATTGCTGCCACAGATATCAGGCTGCTTTTGTAAAGACTTGATCGGAATGGTTTCAAGTGAATCATGACTGCTTTTTAGGCTCTGGCCAAATGGAAAGATAGCAAGGAGAAGGCCATACAAACAGAAAACCCGACGGAAATAAGGCCGCCGGGTTCACCGTTCATTTCAATGCGTTAAATAGTGGCTCAGCCATTGACCTGACGGCGCAGGAATGCCGGAATTGCAAGCTGGTCGTCTTCATAAGCTTGCTCATCATGTGCAACGGGTGCCGGGGCCGGTGGAGGGGCATAGCGTTGTGGCTGGGGCTTTGCGGCCATGGAAGGCTCTGCACGTGGCGCATTCGGGGCACGTTGGGTTTCTTCGCGGCGTCCCATACCTACTGTGGCAAGGCGTTCAAAAATTCCCATCTTCTTTTTTGACGACTGCTCGGCAATGTTTGAAACGCGATTTTGTTGGGCCGCAATCTGCATTTGCGCAATAGCCGGGAATTCCTCAACCGCAGGCATCCGGACGGAAGCCCTGCTATCGGCAAAACTTTCCTGCTCAAAGGTTTGCTCGATTGCTGCAACTGGCTGAGGCGCAACTGGCAAGGCTCGTGGCGCAAGTGGTGCAGGCTTGATGACTTTCACTGGTTCAGACTGTTTGCTGTGATAGCCAAACGTATGTTGTTCGGCTTCTTCGCCTTCTTCACTGCCGTGGGACTCCATGCCTTCAATGGCAAGGCCGGTGGCAACGACAGACACGCGCATGGTGCCCTCAAGCGAGTCATCAAAAGTTGCACCCAGAATGATGTTGGCTTCAGGGTCAACTTCTTCACGGATTCGGGTTGCGGCTTCGTCCACTTCATAAAGTGTCAGATCAGGACCACCGCTGATCGAAATCAGCAGTCCGCGTGCACCGCGCATGGAGACGTCGTCCAAAAGTGGATTGGAGATTGCGGCTTCGGCGGCTTCAATGGCACGGCGTTCGCCAGAGGCTTCGCCGGTGCCCATCATGGCTTTGCCCATTTCGCTCATAATGGCGCGAACGTCGGCAAAGTCGAGATTGATCAGGCCTTCTTTGGTCATCAATTCAGTGATGGAGGCGACGCCTGAATAAAGCACTTGATCAGCCATCGCGAAGGCAGCGGCAAACGTGGTTTTTTCGTTGGCGACGCGGAACAGGTTCTGGTTTGGAATAACAATCAGCGTATCGACATAGCGGGCAAGCTCTTCAATGCCACGTTCAGCGGTGGCCATGCGGCGTACGCCTTCGAAGTGAAATGGCTTGGTGACAACACCAACGGTGAGGATGCCCTGCTCTTTTGCTGCGCGCGCAATGATGGGTGCAGCACCCGTACCTGTGCCGCCGCCCATGCCAGCGCAGATAAACGCCATGTGAGAGCCTGCAAGATGGTCCAGAATTTCAGGAAGTGCTTCTTCAGCAGCGGCAGCGCCGATTTGCGGCTGGGAACCAGCGCCCAAGCCTTGCGTCAAAGCCGTTCCCATCTGCACACGCTTGGTTGCAGCGTTCGTCAACAGGGCCTGCGCATCGGTGTTGGCGACAACAAACTCAACACCTTCGAGGCGACTCTCGATCATGTTATTGACCGCGTTTCCGCCTGCACCTCCGACACCGAACACCACAATGCGGGGTTTGAGTTCTGAAAGGTTGGGGACTGTGAGCTTGATTGACATGTTTGAATCCGACGCTGATTTGGCTAATCAGACTTTGTGACCCAAACCCTAAAAATTGGTTAACGAGGCATCACCAGATTCGGTTGAATTTGTGTTAACAGCGATATTTCTTCTTACAGCGCTTCCGCCAGCCACCTGCCAACACGTTTGGTGTAAGTCATTTGAGAGCGATCTATCGCTAACTTGGCCTCGATGGGCATCTCACAGGTCGCTTGTGGCTCACATGCTGCAACCAGAAGTCCTGCAAGAGCTGCAAAACCACCGCTTTTTGCAAGATCAGGTAGATTTTGGAAGCCCATGGGTGTTCCAAGACGAACGGGAAGGTTAAACCTTGAGGTGGCAAACTCGCGTATTCCGTGCAATTGACTTGCGCCACCCGTAATAACGATGCGGTTTGCCATATGGCCAGAAAGTGTGCCTTCCGTCAGCAGTTGCCGTACATGGTCCAGCAACTCGTCGAGGCGAGGCACGATGATTGAGGTTAAAGCGTGTTTTGGTACTTTCTGCACAGTATCAACACCGCGTTCGCCCAACAGCGGTACCGCCAACAGCTCCCGTTCATCGTGACCATTGCCAAGCACTGTGCCGAACATTGTTTTCAGACGTTCGGCGTGAACGACTGTGGTCGACAGACCGTGGGCGATATCATTGGTGATGTGCTGACCACCGATCGGCAAAGTGGCGGACCCCACAAGTTTTCCGTTCCGGAAAACGGCGACACTTGTGGTGTAGCCGCCGATGTCAACAACGATGGTTCCCAATTCCATTTCATCTGCGGCCAGCACGGATTTTGCTGCCGCGTATGGCGATAGGGCCAAACCCTCAAGCCCGAGATGGCTGCGCTCCACTGCCATGCGCAGGTTATTCAGCGGTGCGGCGTCCATGGTGACAATGGCAATGCCAGCGGAAACAACGTCACCGTGCATTCCAATGGGGGCTTTTGTCGACTCCACGCCATCCACACCATAACAAGCAGGCAACAAATGCAACACGTGGCGCTTGCCAATGTCGGCTGTCCCAACAGCTTGCGAGATTACCGTATCGACGTCAGATTGGGAGACTACACCGGTTTGGGTTTTCACTGCCGCTGTAGACATGACAGTGGCAGGACGACCGCCTGACACATTGACATAGACCGAGCGGATTGTTGTGCGGGCCATGCGCTCTGCTGCGTCGACGGCCAAGCGTATTGAACGTTCGCATTCAGAAATATCAGCAATCGAACCGGATTTTATGCCGCGCGAAACAGTTTGGCCAAAGCCCAAAATCTTCAAGCCATAGCGGATGTCGATATCAACTGACTTTTTTCCAGGATTCCACTCGGCAATCAAGCAAGCCGTTTTCACTGATCCTATGTCCACGGCTGCGATAACCTGTGGCACCAGCGACGCCATCAAACGGCCCTGCCCGCGCACCAGTGAAGGAATGGATTTCATGTGTGGTTACGCCTGTGTTTACTGGATGCTTGACGTGGTTGTGGGATCTGAAGCTGACAGGTCAATGGTCGTTTTCGCCAGAAACCCGACCTCGCCCGGAATGCGATAGTCCAGTCGCGACAGCGCAAGTACTTTTACGTCATTGGACAAAAAAGCACTTTCAGCTTGCAACAGGACGCCCTCCATATTTTTTTCCGGTAAAGAAATAATCAAACCCGTACTCATGAATAAGTCCCAACGACGATCACCTACGCGGACCGCAGCTTTCACCTCGTGAAATAAACCGGGAGTGGCTTCCATTTGGTTAACCAAGTTTGCGGCTTCGGTGTTTGCACCCAGTCCCACGACATGCAGAAGCAAATTGCCTGATGTGGGAGGAATGCCGCTCATGGGTTTTCCGTTCTGGTCAACCACCTGCATTTTTCCGCGGTATTGCCAGACAACGAAGGGCTCGCGCTCCGTCACGGTAATCTGCAATTTGTTGGGAAAGCTGCGAAGGACCGTTGCGGTTTCAACCCAATCCAGCTCCTGTAATTTCATCCTGGCTTTTTTTGCATCAAAGCCAATCAAGGGAGCGCCCGGCTTTACGCCAATGTAGCCAAGCACTTCCTGCGCGTCGTGATGCGCCAATCCTGCCAATTCAATATCAATTGCTGCGAGGCCAAACATGCCTGCAAGTTCACCCGGCAACTTTTGCCATGGGCTTCCCGCATATTCGAGATGACCGCCCATGACAATACCCCGGCCAAGCGCGATTGCCAAAAAAAGCACTGCAAAACTACGTGCGGCAACACGATAGAATGCGGGGCAGTCTGGTCGGAAGAACCTGTTGCTTCTCAGCGGTTCAGCGACGCGTCGTTCACCATCCATGTCACCAATTCCTCAAAGCTATGTCCGGCGTGGGTTGCCATTTCTGGCACGAGAGAAGTTCCGGTCATGCCGGGTTGGGTGTTCAATTCCAAAAGTATGAGCTCGGGCTCCTTGCCTGCTGAGTCATCAAGGCGGAAGTCACAACGCGACACACCGCGACAGCCCAGCGCTTGATGTGCGGCAAGCGAGTACCGTTGCACTTTACGATAGATG
Source organism: Hyphomicrobiales bacterium (assembly GCA_031376985.1). Lineage (GTDB taxonomy): Bacteria > Pseudomonadota > Alphaproteobacteria > Rhizobiales > Aestuariivirgaceae > Aestuariivirga. The sequence goes on along the minus strand of JANMEM010000064.1, from coordinate 14,749 downwards.
TCACTCGGAATTTCTGCGGGCAGAATATGTTTTGATCCGCCCGGCACATATTTCGCGTCATAGTCATAGAAACCAGCTTGCGGCACAATATCGATGACGCCGAGTGCCACATCACCCATGACCGCACAGGTCAACTCGCGACCGGGAATAAATCGTTCCACCATCACTTGATTGCCGAACAATTCGCGATGGGCCAATATGTCGTATGCCGGGCTGTTGCGTCCGGATCCAATAATATAGACGCCAACACTGGAACCTTCATCGACTGGCTTGACCACGTATGGTGGTGTCATCGGGTGAGTTGTAGCTGCGGCGTCAATATCAACAAGTATGCTTTCAGCCACTGGAATTTTGGCTTCGCGAAAAATGGTTTTGGATTTTTCCTTGTGCATGGCCAAGGCAGATGCGAGTACGCCAGAATGCGTATAGGGAATTTGCAGCGTTTCCAGCAAGGCCGAGGCGTTGCCGTCCTCGCCCCATTTACCATGCAACGCATTGAATGCCACGTCGGGTTTGAGGTCCATGAGAACACTGTGAATGGTCTCGCGTTTCACATCGATCATAATGGTGTTGAAACCAGCACGCCGCAAAGCGCCAGCGCAGGCCTCCCCTGATGACAGCGAAACTTTGCGTTCGGCTGACCAACCGCCCATCAATACCGCAACTGTAGTGTCAGCTGGAAAACGTTGGCCCTGCCCTGTCATGCTGCACCCGCAAGACCAATGCGCTTGATCTCCCAATCGAGATCAACACCGGACTGGGCTTTGACTTTGGCGCGCACTGTTTCGCCAAGTTCCTCAATTTGGGCCGCAGTTGCACCGCCCTCATTGATCAGAAAATTACAATGCAAATCAGATACTTTCGCCGGACCAACGTTAAATCCACGCATGCCCGCAGCATCAATCAGTTGCCATGACTTGTGGCCTGGCGGATTCTTGAACGTGGAGCCGCCAGTGCGACTTTTTATGGGCTGGGTGGCTTCGCGGCTTGCCGTAATCTTGTCCATGGCCGCCATGATGTCAGCCACGTTTCCGGGCCGTCCTTCAAAAGTAGCCTCGGTGAAGATCAAATCGTCAGATGCGCCGCAGTGGCGGTAACTGTAGTGCATGTCTGCGTTGCTCAACACTTTGATATTCCCTTTACGGTCAACCGCTCGTGCTTCCACCAGCGCGTCTTTGGTTTCACCGCCGTATGCTCCGCCGTTCATGCGAAGCGCCCCCCCAATGCTGCCCGGTATACCTCTCAGAAAGGTTAACGCATCGATACTATTCTCTGCGGCAAAGCGGGCAACACGTACATCAAGTGCGGCAGCACCAGCTTTTACACGAATGGGTCCATCGGTTTTAACCTCGGCAAAACCGCGCCCAAGACGAATGACGACGCCTGGAATTCCTCCATCACGCACCAAAAGATTCGATCCGACCCCAATGACGTAATATGGAACATCCTCTGGGAGACCCGCCATGAAATCAGCAAGGTCAGCTTCGTCAGCCGGCGTGTAAAGCACTTCGGCCGGACCACCGACACGGAACCATGTGAGGTCTGCCAAAGGGTAATTTGCTTCGACGCGTCCCCTCACCACTCGCAAGCGGGATTTCAGTTTTTCACCATCCATACCCAGCACCTTAACCGAGCGCTGCCAGTTCGGTCGGCAATGCATAGGCCCATTGTGAAATCGTACCTGCACCGAGGCAAACCACAATGTCACCCGGCTTGATCAAGCGATTGACAACGGGTGCCAGCTTTTTGTTATCATCAATCGTGTGGACGGAACGATGACCACGGTCATGCAGGCCTTGCGCAAGGCTTTCATGTGATGCGCCTTCAATTGGTGCTTCTCCTGCCGCATAAACCGGCGTGAGAACAACTGAGTCAGCGTCATTGAAACAACCACAGAATTCGCTGAATAGGCTGGATAGACGTGAGTATCTGTGCGGCTGCATCACTGCGATGACTTTGCCTTTGGTTACTTTACGCGCAGCTGACAAAACGGCCGCGATTTCAACCGGGTGATGACCGTAATCATCAAACACGGTCACGCCGTTAAATTCACCTGTCCTCGTAAAGCGGCGCTTCACGCCTTCGAATGCGGCGAGACCTATACGGATGTCATCATCGGCCATGCCCAGTTCACGGGCCACTGCAATAGCCGATGTTGAGTTCATGGCATTGTGGTCGCCCGGCATTTTCAGTGCGAGATTTGAGATTTCATGTGTCTTGCCAGACACACGATCAGTCACAATGATATTGAAACGTGTCGCATCATTTTCATAGCGGATATCTTTGACACGATAGTCAGCCTGGGGGCTTTGTCCGTAGGTGATGACTCGGCGATCCTTGATCTTGCCAATCAGCTCCTGCACCACCGGGTGGTCGATACACATGACGGCGAATCCGTAAAACGGAATGTTTTCGACAAAGGCCAAAAAGGCTTCCTTGGCTTTGTCGAAGGTGCCGTAATGGTCAAGATGTTCAGGATCAATGTTGGTGACAATCACAACATCGGCTGGAAGTTTGACGAAGGTGCCATCGGATTCGTCCGACTCCACAACCATCCAATCACCCTTGCCCAAACGCGCATTGGTGCCATAGGCATTGATAATACCGCCATTGATGACGGTGGGATCAAGTCCACCCGAGTCGAGCAGTGAAGCAACGATAGATGTAGTGGTGGTCTTGCCGTGGGTGCCGCCCACTGCAACGCAAGACTTGAAGCGCATCAATTCCGCCAGCATCTCTGCACGGCGGACAATGGGCAAATAGCGGGCGCGGGCCTCGACAAGTTCAGGGTTGTCGGGCTTTACGGCGGAGGAGATCACCACCACCTGTGCGTTGCCAATGTTCGCAGCGGAGTGGCCGATATGAACTTCGATTCCGTGTTTGCGTAAGCGCGCAACGTTGTAGTTGTCGCTGATGTCAGAGCCTTGCACCTTGTAATTCAAAGTTGCCATGACTTCGGCAATGCCACTCATGCCAATGCCGCCGATACCGATGAAGTGAATGGGGCCAACGTCGCGTGGCAATTTCATGGTGTCGTATCTCCTGTGGGGCTAGGGCCTAGGCGCGTCATATGGCGCTCAACAAGGTCAGCCAGTTTTTGCGCAGCATCGGGTTTTCCATGCCGCGCCGCTGCTTTGGCGGCGTCTTTAAGGGTTTGAGGTTGCTCAAGCAACTGCTGCAAAAGATCAGCCAGACCTTGCGGCGACAAATCATTTTGGGGCCGTATGTGCCCGGCGCCGATGGCAGCAAAGCTCTCAGCATTCTTTTGTTGATCATTGTCGATGGCGTGCGGTAGCGGTACCAGTATTGCAGGACGCCCGATGACACCGAGTTCCGCAATCGATGATGCTCCGGACCGGCAAATCACCAGATGACTATTGGCAATTTCTTCCGGCATATTGGCAAAAAAGTGAGACAGACGCACCGCCACACCCAATGCAGCATAGGCTTGCGCAACCCGCTGCATGTCTTCCTGACGGCACTGCTGGACGATTAACAAGCGTGTACGCAACGCATCCGGCAGTTGCTTCACAGCTTCAGGCATCACGTCTGAAAAAAATCTCGCACCTTGGCTTCCGCCAAACACGACCACGCGCAATGGCGATGTCGTGCTGATTTCCGGATAGGCGGCACGGGCAAAATTCAGTGCGAGCTGGCGAACAGGGTTTCCCGTCAATACTGCCTTTGCTGCGGCACGCGGTGTCATTTTAAAAACAGTTTCAAAAGACGTTGCGATTGCATTCACACGATTTGCCATCAACTTGTTGGCGCGGCCCAGCACTGAATTTTGCTCGTGCACAATCGTGGGGATATGCAATCGCGTCGCTGCCCATAGTGGCGGCAGCGACGGATAGCCGCCGAACCCAACGACAACCGATGGATTTTGTTGGGCAAAAAGTGTTTTGGCTTTGCTTATACCTGCATATAGCCGCAGCAGATTCCGGGGCACTTTCAGTGGCTGTGAAAGGGAAATACTGGCCGAGGGAATGATATGGGTCTTCGTCGCCGGAAATGACTTTCCATAGTCTTGAACACGCTCATCGGTCACCAGATGAATGTCGTGACCACGTGCGCGCAACACTTCCGCCAAGGCTTGCGCCGGAAACAAGTGGCCGCCAGTACCGCCCGCCGCAAGCGCGACGAGATGAGGTTCTGCAGAACTCATTCGTTACGTTGCCTCAGCGAGTTCAGCAGGTTCGCTTGCTGAAAATGCGATCGTCGACTGTCGCCCAAGTGCCAGAATAAAACCAATGGCCATAGCTGTGCCCAGCAACGATGAACCACCATAAGAAATCATCGGCAGCGTCATGCCTTTGGCAGGCAACAGTGCAACATTCACTCCCATATTGATCGACGCTTGAATCGCGAACATTGAAGTTGCACCTGCAATTGCAAGTGCCGCAAATGGTTCCTGCTCGGTTTTGGCGCGCTTTAGTGCGCGAATAATGATGAAGAGGAACAGGCCCATAATGGCAAGGCAGGCCAACAGCCCAAATTCTTCACCAATGACAGAAAAGGTAAAATCGGTATGGGCATCCGGCAGCACAAGTTTAGCCGTGCCGCCGCCGGGACCCGCACCCAACACGCCACCATTGTGAAAGGCCTGCATCGACGTATCGACCTGGAAGGTGTCACCTTTTTCAGGATTGAGAAAGCGGTCGATACGCGATGCCACATGTGGCACCAAGGCATAGGACAAAGCCACCGCTGCTGCACCTGCGCCTGCCAGACCAAATATCAACGGCCATGGAATGCCATAGACCAGCAACATCGCACCGATGGTGGCCACAACCAACGCCGCTTGACCGAAGTCCGGCTGTATGATGAGAGACAACAAAAACAAGCCAGCGCAACCATAGGCAATCAAGTGCCCCGGCATGTCCGGCAAACGAATGCGTTCTGACAACATCCATGCAAAAACAATAACGAAACAGGGCTTTGCAAATTCTGAAGGTTGCAAGCTGATGGGGCCAACATCAATCCAGCGGTGGGCACCTTTGATTTCGGGACCGAACTTCAGGGCCAGCCACATCAACACCAGTGAACCGACGAAACCCACAAGCGCAGCCCGCCGCACCCAGATACGGTCGAAGGCCGAGAGAACAAGAAGCCCGACAACAGCAAGTGACAGATAGAATAGTTGGCTTTTGACGAAGTGATAAGGATCAAGACCAATACGTGCGGCAACCGGGGGACTCGCCGCCATGCTCACCAGCACACCAACCGACATCAGCAACAGTGTTGCCGACAGAAGTGGCCGGTCAACCGTAAACCACCAGCGCGCCAACAGGCCCCGGTCACTGCGCGAAATCAAGTTCATGTGGTGCTCCCGATCAGCATTTTAACATTTGGAAGGCGTGACACGGCATTGACAAAATCATCGCCGCGTATTTCGAAATTCTTGTATTGGTCAAATGAAGCGCAAGCGGGCGAAAGCAGCACAGTGGCATGGGGCAAACCACTGGCAAAGGCATCTGAAGTTGCCAATTGCACCGCGCGTAGAATCGTATCTGCCATCACTATGGCAACATCTCCATCCAATTCTTTAGAAAGTTCCGGAGCTGATACACCAATCAAATAGGCTTTTTTGATCCGGCCAAAATGTGGACGCAAGGACTCGATGCCACCCGCTTTGGCGAGGCCGCCCGCAATCCAGAAAATATTGTCGTACGATGTGAGCGCCTTCTCGGCTGCATCGGCATTGGTGGCTTTGGAGTCATTGACAAAGGCCACCTTGCCCAATGTTGCAATCTGTTGCATGCGGTGGGCAAGTCCTGGAAAGCTTTGCATCGCCTTTAAAATATCTGGAATGCTCACGCCCAGTGCCGTTGCTGCACCATAGGCCATGCAGGCATTTTGCCAATTGTGCCGCCCACGCAAAGCAGGCAGTTCACGCAAATCCAGTTGCGCCACCATCTCGTCATTGCGCATGTCACGAAGAATTCCATCAGCAGCACATATGCCATCGCGCAGATTGTTCAGAACGGAAACACGGCGCACATCGGCACCGCTGATCATATTGGTTGCGATGGCCTCGCCCCATACATCGTCAATGCCGACGAGTGCAGTTTGGGTATCTCGTTGCTTTGTGAACATACGAGCCTTGACCGAAGCATAGTGTTCCATGTCGCCATGACGATCGAGGTGATCTGCCGAGAGATTGGTGAGAATTCCAATGTCCGGCGACAATCCCGGCATCAGGTCAATCTGGAAGGATGACAATTCAAGCACATAATGAAGGCCGCGTTTGGGAGAACGTAAATTGAAAACCGCATTTCCGATATTGCCACCAACGTCAACATCGAGGCCTGCCTGCTTCAACACATGGCCAATCAACGCTGTTGTCGTGGATTTTCCGTTGGTGCCGGTGATGGCAATGATTTTGGCACCCGTGTCCTGAACTTCCCGCGCAAAAACTTCAGTATCGCCGATAATTTCGAGACCCGCGGCTTTGGCTTTCATCACAGTCCAATGAGGTTCTGGATGGGTCAAAGGCACCCCGGGACTCAAGACGAGTGCATGCAGGGTCTTGAAATCAACCGTGTGCAGATTGGTGACCGTCACACCATCATTGCGCGCCTTGTCTTGCGCAGGTTCGGAATCATCCCACGCATAAACAGTCGCTCCACCTGCCTGCAATGCAAGGGCACAGGAAATGCCGGAACGGGCGAGGCCAAACATCGCAACACGTTTTCCGTTGAATGTGGTGGCAGGAAACATCAGCGCAGTTTCAACGTCGACAGACCAATAAGTGCGAGAATGAACGAGATGATCCAAAAGCGAATGACAATAGTCGGTTCCTTCCAGCCTTTCTGTTCAAAGTGATGATGCAAGGGAGCCATGGCGAAAACACGTTTGCCCGTCATTTTGAAAGACGCCACCTGAACAATCACTGACACTGTTTCGAGGACAAACAATCCACCGATGACGGCCAGAACGATTTCGTGTTTGACCGCAACCGCAATAGCACCCAACGCTCCGCCCAATGCCAAGGATCCAGTGTCGCCCATGAAGATCATGGCTGGAGGCGCATTGAACCAGAGAAAGCCAAGGCCAGCGCCGATCAATGCGGCGCAGAACACTGCAAGCTCACCGGTGCCTTTGACGAAATGCAATTGCAGATATTCCGAGAACACGAAATTGCCGACGAGATAGGCAATCAGTGCGTAACTTCCCGCTGCAATCATGACGGGGACAATGGCCAAACCATCAAGGCCGTCAGTGATATTTACGGCGTTGCCTGCACCGACGATGACCAAAATACCAACACCCAGAAAAAGTGAGCCGAATGGAATTAACACGTCTTTGAAAAATGGCAGGGCCAAAGAGCTTGAGAGCGGCTTCTCGCCAATATACATGAAGATGAAAACCGCGATTCCAGCAATGATGAACTCCGAACTCAGTCGCAGTTTCGACGAAAACCCTTTTACCGAAGCGCGGGTGACCTTCAGATAATCATCGTAAAACCCAATGGCACCAAAGCCCATGGTGACGAAAAGGACGGCCCAGACGTAGAGATTGCTCAAATCGGCCCACAACAACGTTGATACAAACACGCCCGACAATATCATGAGGCCACCCATGGTTGGCGTGCCTTGCTTTTCCAGAATGTGGCGCTGGGGACCGTCGAGGCGAATGGGTTGACCCCTGCCCTGTTTGACTTTCAACAGTGCAATGATCCGGGGGCCAAGAACGAAAGCGAATACCAAAGCGGTGAGAACTGCACCACCCATGCGCGTTGTGAGATAGCGGAACACATTGAAGGCCGAAATATCGTCGGCGAGGTGCGTGAGCAAATAATACAGCATATCAATCGGCTTCCTTCTGGCTTTGTGGCCACTTTGCTTTTAGCGCCTCAACCACAGGCCCCATCTTGCTACCGAGAGATCCCTTGATCATCACACAGTCTCCGGCTTTGACCTCGCTCAAAAGATCACCTACGATTTCTGAAGAACTTGCAGCATAAGTCCCGCGCTTAGTTGCGGGTAAAACGTCCCATAAATATTTCATCAGAGGCCCCACGGCATAAACCCGTTCGATTCCGTGGCGCTCAATGTCATGGGTAAGTGTGCGATGCAAGTCAGGGCCAAACTCGCCCAGTTCCAGCATGTCGCCCAATACTGCAATGCGCCGCCCATTTTTTGCCGGTTTCAGATTTGACAAAAGTGCAAGCGCAGCGGCTACCGACGCAGGGTTGGCATTGTAACTTTCGTCCAGCACCAGCAATTCACCATCTTGCATCCGGAGTTTGATCTGCCCACCCCGACCCTTGGCAGGCCGTGCTTCCGATAGCGCCAGAGCGGCGCGCGCAAGATCAGCACCCACCAATTTCGCGGCGGCGAGAACAGCAAGACTGTTTAAAGCCATATGTTCTCCTGGCATGCCAAGTTTATAGATGACTTTCTCACCCAAAATCTCGGCGGTGATGCAGCAACAGTCTGGCCGCAAGGCGAGACCTTCCAGCCGGACATCTGCTTCGGCGTGGCGGCCAAAGCCGATGATTGACGTGATACCTTGCGCTTCTGCTACTACTTTCAACTTGTCGAAATAGGGTGAATCGCGATTGATAACGGCATGACCACCTGACACAACGCCCGAAAAAATCTCAGCTTTGGCGTCAGCAATTTCATCAAGTGATCTGAAATGACCGAGATGGCTTGCAGCGACCGTTGTGACGATTGCCACATGAGGACGCACCATACCGACGAGCGGTGTGATTTCGCCTGCGTGGTTCATGCCGATTTCGAACACGCCAAATCCGGCAGTTATCGGAAATCGGGAAAGTGTCAGTGGTACGCCCCAATGGTTGTTGAATGATGCGGCAGAGGCGTGGGTTTCACCTGACGCTGTGAGTGCAACACGCAGCATTTCCTTGGTGCTGGTTTTTCCAACACTACCGGTGACAGCGATGATGCGAGCATGGCTTCTGGCGCGGGCCGCTCTGCCGATGCGTTCCAACGCTAACAACGGATCATCCACAACCAGCAGAGGCATGGCATCGGGCCAACCCGTGTCAACGTGTGAGACAATGGCAATACCCGCACCATTGGCAATTGCAGCAAGTGCAAAGTCGTGACCATCCATGACATCGCCTGTGATGGCCACAAAAATATCATGGGCTGCAATGGTGCGGGAGTCGATAGACACACCACCAAACCGTTCAACAAGTTGCCCTTGAACTTTTCCACCTGTTGCAGACACCAAGGCGTCCAATGTCCACAATTCATGCTGCATGATAGAGTTTTCCGGCCAGCGCTGATTTCACGGCGTCATGGTCACTGAAGGGTTTGGTTTCTTGGTCAATGATCTGGCCCAACTCATGGCCCTTGCCCGCCACCAGCAAGACATCTCCGGCATCAAGTTTGGATACTGCGGCGGAGATGGCCTCAGCCCGATTTCCGATTTCTATTGCCTTTGGTGCACCCGTCAGAACCTCGCGGCGAATGACAGCGGCATCTTCCGTACGCGGATTATCGTCTGTCACATAGATAACATCGGCATTTGCGGCGGCGGCCTTTGCCATGAGCGGGCGCTTGCCTTTGTCACGGTCACCACCGCAACCGAAAACAACATGAAGCCTGCCAGTCATTGATGGACGCAAGGCCCGCAATGCCGTTTCAATCGCATCAGGCGTATGGGCGTAATCGACGTAAATGCGAGCGCCATTGCCTTTCGTGCCAACCAGTTCGAGCCGTCCCGTTGCACCCTTTAGGGACGCCAAAGCGTGGCGCACCAAAGATGGTTCCCCACCTGTGGCAAGAACCAATCCAGCGGCAACAACCGCGTTGGAAGCCTGAAAATCACCAACCAGGGGCAATGGCACTTCGTATGTTCCGTCAACCATTTCAAGTGTCAGGAGCTGACCGTTCTCGGTCTGCGTTGCCGAAACAATCCGGATGTTTTTTCCGTCTACTCCAACTGTGTAGGTGGCCAAGCCCTTGGCCACGCAACGACGGATGATCTCTGCGGCTTCAGGAATATCAGCGTTCACAACAACGGGTGATCCCGGCTTCAGCAGGATTTCGAACAAGCCCATTTTGGCATCAAAATAGTCTTTGAGTGTTTTATGATAGTCGAGATGATCCCGCGTGAAATTTGTGAAGGCACCCGCTGCAATACGCAAGCCATCGAGACGGTTTTGCACAAGGCCGTGGCTTGACGCTTCAACGGCCAGATGTTGCACGTGGTCGTCTGCCAAGGCGGCAATTGCCTGATGGAGTTTGACGGGGTCAGGTGTTGTATGTTCGAGTTTGACGGAACCTTCTGGACCCACAATGCCTATGGTTCCGAGACTCGCGGCCCTGAAACCCATCTCAGCCCAAATCTGGCGTACAAACACTGTAACTGAAGTTTTGCCATTGGTGCCTGTGACCGCCACAATCGTGTCAGGCTGCGCATCAAAATACCGCGACGCTGCCAATGCCAACAATCTTCTCGGATTTTCCGTTCGCACCAAAGCAAGGCCCGGAAAATCCGGTGTATCCAATGGAGCAATGGCAGCGATTGCACCTTTTGATTTGGCGGCTGACAAATACTGAACGCCGTCAACCTTGGTGCCTGGAAGTGCAGCAAACAGAAAGCCTGGTGCAACTTCGCGGCTGTCAGCTGTCATGCCGACCACGCAAGCAGAAGCCGCGCCAGCCGGCACGTCGCCATCGCTGAGAATGAGTCGTGAAAGGCTTTGCCCCATGGTCAGCCCTTTTTCGCCTTCCGCGATTTGTCGAGCTTCGCTTGGTCAGCCTGCGTCAGCACCGGATCAACACCCAGCATGGGAGCAATCCGCGCTATGATATTTGCCGCCGTCGGAACAGCATTCCAGCCGGATGTCGCAAAGCCGTAAGTCTCAGGTGTTGGCTTGGGTTCATCAAGCATCACCAGAATGGCATAGTGCGGGTTGTCCATTGGAAAGGCCCCAATGAAAGATGCAAGCCGCTGGTCTTTTGAATAGCGGCCATGGACAACTTTTTCAGCAGTGCCGGTTTTTCCACCCACACGGTATCCCGGAACATCAGCTTTAGAGGCTGTGCCTTCGACCGCGTTCAGGCGGAACAAAGTCTGCATGTCCCTTGAAACACCTGGTTTCACAATCTGCTTTGCCAACACATCTGCTTCTTCTTTCGACCGCATCATGAACGTGGGCGGTACCATGCTGCCATCATTCAAAATACCTGTGACCACCGACAATCCTTGCAAAGGCTGCACGGCAAAACCATGGCCGAAAGATGCCGTTGCTGAGACAAGTTTACCCCAACGCTTTGGCAACAAAGGTCTTGCGGTTTCAGGTACTTCCGTCAGCAAACGGTCCAGCAGGCCAACTCGCTCCAGAAATGCCTTGTGGCGTTCAATGCCAACGTCCAGCGCCATTTTGGCTGTGCCGATGTTTGAGGAATTCGTAAATATCTCTGGTATCGTCAACACTCGTCGTTGCGCGTGAAAATCGCTGATGCGAGCGCTTCCGATGACCAACGGAAAGCGTGCATCATATTTCGAATTCATGGTGATGGTGCCATAGTCGAAAGCCATGGCAAAGGTCACCGCCTTGATCACGGATCCCAATTCATAGACGCCCGACAACATACGGTTTTGCTGGTCTTTGCCGAAATTTTTTGACTCGGCATTGGGGTTGAAATCAGGCAACGACACGAGAGCAATGACTTCGCCTGTGTGGATGTCCATGACTATGCCACCGGCCGCGATACACTTGAACTTGGTCATCGCTTTTGAAAGTTCATCCGCCACAACATGCTGGACATTTATGTCCATGGACAATTGTGCGGGTGAAGATGTGGGCCGACCCGGCTCTGCCAATGAGGCGGTGTAGATCGCTCCTGCGTTGTCCAGATATTTCTCAATGCCAGCGATGCCCTTGGTATCAACATCCACATAGCCAACTGTGTGTGCGGCAAGGCGGCCTTGCGGGTAAACGCGTTTCCGCTCATTTACAAATGCCACTCCGGGAATGCCAAGATTATAAACAGCATCGCGCTCTTCCGGACTCACCTGCCGTTTGATCCAGACAAAGGCACGGCCGGGTGCATTGAGTTTTTTGCGAAGATCAGCAGCATCAACATCCGGCAGGGTGGTCGAAATCAATTCTACCGCTTCCTCCATATCGAGAATTTTGCGCGGATCTGCAAACAGCGAGGCAACCGAAACATCCGTCGCCAAGACCACGCCATTGCGATCCACAATATCCGGCCTTGGAATGTGGTCAACTTCACGGGCGATGCGCCTGGCTTCGCCTTCTTCGGGTTCAAGCACAGTCAAACGCACCAACTGGGTACCGATGATGGAGAAGAAAGCAACGTAGGCCAATCCCAACAACCTGATGCGGTTTTGTCCGGCGAGGCCACGTTTGCGATCAATGATTTTGGGTTCAACCATGGTCTATTGCATCTTCTTCAAAATATCGTCGATGGTGACATTGCCTTCGGGCTTTGAAACTTTCGACAAGGCTTCGAGGCGCATCCGCAGGTCTGCGGCAGTAACAATCTGATCGGGCTCCAGCCGTTTCATGCCAAGGTGTTGTTCAGCCAATTGCTGAATGCGTTCGGGGCGGTTCAGACTGCTCCACTCGGCTTTCAACAATTTTATGGCTTCTGCATTGTCCACCATCTCTGCTTTGGCTTTTGCAATGCTACGCTCTTGTGCGCGGGTGGTGTGTTCGAGATTGTAAAGTGTGGACGCCGTCCCCAGCGTGACGAGTACCAACGTAAAGTTCGCAAGTTTCAACATTACTGCGCCCTCATGGAATCGACGGATTTGAAAAAGTCACCGGATTTGCCCCAAGCTTCCGCATCGGTACGAACAGCAAATCGAAGCTTTGCGGACCGCGATCTGGGATTTCGTTCAAGCTCACTCTCACCCGGGCCGACATGGCCCTTCTGCAAAAGTTTGAAACTGGGTGCGCGTTGGCTGACCGGGCCTGGCGCGTGGCGGGAGGTTGAAGGAACATTGCCCGTGCGCTCAATAAAAAACTGTTTCACAATTCGATCTTCCAGCGAATGGAAGGTGACAATCACAAGCCTGCCCCCGGGTTTCAGAACTTGTTCCGCCGCGACCAAAGCATCTGCCAACTGTCCCAGTTCATCGTTCACATAGATTCGTAGCGCCTGAAACGTTTTGGTTGCGGGGTGTGTGCGCAAATGCGGGCGGTGTGGGCCGGTTGCGCGTTCGATTGCGGCAACAAGCTGGCGCGTGGTGGTGATCGGCGCTTCGCTGCGGGCCTTCACAATTGCACGGCCAATGGCGCGTGATTTGGGTTCTTCACCAAAGTTATAAATGATGTCAGCCAAATAGTCGGCGGTGCCTTTGGTCACCACATCAGCGGCGCTTTGTCCCGACTGCGCCATTCGCATATCAAGCGGTCCATCGCGCATGAACGAGAAGCCACGTTCAGCCTGATCAAGCTGCATGGACGACACGCCAATGTCCATGACAACCCCATCAACGCCGATACCATCCAGCTCGCCTGCAAAATCACCGAAGGCGGCTTCAATTAATTTCAGGCGGCCTGCATATTTTGTGACCAATGGCTGGCCATCGCGGATGGCATCAGGGTCACGATCAAATGCGATCACCTTGCAATCTGCCCCGTCAAGCAGAGCCCTCGAATATCCTCCAGCGCCAAACGTCAAATCGACATGGACCTCGCCATCTGCAGGCTGCAGGGCCTTCAATACCTCGGCCATAAGCACAGGTTTATGGCCCGTCTCCGCCGTTATGGGCATTTCAAGTGGTTGCGACATGACAAATATTCAGGATGAACAGAAGGTTAACCGGTTGCCGACAATGCGCAGCCCAATGTTAACAAATGGTTTCCGATATGAGTCGTGACAGCACAATTTGGCTGCCTGTGGAGAAATGCCAGTTGGCCTGTAAGCCGGGTTCTGTACCTCAGGGTTTAACGCCCTTGGCAGTGACCATTCATCTGGAGCACTTGTTGCCAAGTGCTTCACGCAACCAACCCGGGTGACAGGGCCGGAAAAGCCTGATGTCCTTGCGGAAATCGCGTCACCCCTATTCGGTCTTGCTCCCGGTGGGGTTTGCCCTGCCACCACCATTGCTGGCGGCGCGGTGCGCTTTTACCGCACCTTTTCACCCTTGCCCGGCGAAGCCCTAAGGCAAAGACGGGCGGTTCGTTCTCTGTGGCACTTTCCCTGGGGTCGCCCCCGCCGGACGTTATCCGGCACCGTTTTTCCGTGGAGCCCGGACTTTCCTCCACCGCGCCCTTTCGAGACTTGCGGCAGCGGTCACCCGGCCAACTGGCAGGCGGGGGTTAGGCATTCAAAGCGGTGCCGTCAACAAAACCTTGTAATCCACCAGATCGTGGTCATCTTGCGCTACCGTGACCACAGGGGGCCGCCATGACAGATATTGAACGACTGAAAACACTCAAACGCATTGAACGTTTGGCGAAACTGATGGATACGGCTTGGGGGATTCCATTCACCAAATGGCGGTTTGGGATTGATTCCGTCGTCGGGCTCATTCCCGGCGCCGGCGATGCTGTAAACCTTGGCGTGTCGATGTACACGCTGATGTTGGCGCGAAAGCTTGGTGCTCCCAATGCGTTGCTTCTGCGCATGGCCGCCAACGCTGGAATTGATTTCGGTCTTGGCAGTGTGCCAGTCTTGGGTGATATTTTCGACATGTTCTTCAAATCGAATACCCGGAACCTGAAAATGCTGACAGCGTTTTTAGCCACACAGAATGGCAAGTCGCGATGAACTTCTTGGAGACGTCCATG
>JANMEM010000040.1:0-1999 GCA_031376985.1 Hyphomicrobiales bacterium | reverse complement strand
CAGCACAATTATTGTCCGCTCTTATAACCGTCATCATCGGTGTGGGTGGCTGCCTGCTTTATTTTTATGGATCAAACACGCTGCTGGACAAGATGTTGCCGGTGGATGCGAGCAATGACGACTCGTCGATCCGGAATCTCAAACTGCAATCGTCAATCAGGCCATGGCTATTTCTTGGACCCGCCCTGATATTGCTGACCTTGTATCTGGTCTATCCTGTGTTGCAGACCATATGGCTGTCGTTTCACGACAACGCCGGGGACAAGTTTGTGGGCATGAACAATTACGCCTGGGCTTTCAACGATACCCAGTTCCGCACTTCGATTTTCAACAATCTGCTCTGGTTGCTGGTTGTTCCCGCCGCCTGTACGTTTCTCGGACTTGTCATCGCCGTTCTCACCGATAAAATCTGGTGGGGACAATTGGCCAAGAGCCTCGTGTTCCTGCCACTCGCCATTTCCTTCGTCGGCGCATCGGTGATCTGGAAATTCGTTTACGACTATCGCGCCGAAGGCCAGGACCAGATCGGTATCCTGAATGCCATCGTCACCTGGTTTGGCGGCGATCCGCAGGTGTGGATTTCCATGCCCTTCTGGAACAACTTTTTCCTCATGGTCATCCTGATCTGGATTCAGACGGGCTTCGCCACAGTGATCTTGGGCGCTGCTTTGCGTGGCGTTCCTGAAGACACCATCGAAGCCGCAACCATTGACGGCGCAGGCCCGTTCAAGATTTTCTGGCGCATCATGGTGCCGCAAATCAAGACCACCATCATCGTGGTGTGGACCACCATCACCGTGCTGGTTTTGAAAGTGTTCGACATCGTGTTGACCATGACCAACGGCCAGTGGGACACGCAAGTTCTCGCCAACCTGATGTTTGACTGGATGTTCCGTGGCGGCGGTGACTTTGGTCGCGGTGCAGCCATTGCCATCATCATCATGCTTGCCGTGTTGCCGATCATGATCTGGAACATTCGCCAGGCCAATGCCGAACAAAAGGGAGGCCACTGATCATGTGGGATCGCATCAAACTCGAACCTTCGAAGTTTGCACTTAATCTGGCAGTGCTGTTGATTGTCGCGATATGGACTTTTCCAACAGCGGGTCTGCTGGTCTCGTCGCTGCGTGACAAGAACCTGATCGCCACATCAGGCTGGTGGACGGCACTGTCCACCACCGACCGTTCGGCCCAAGGCCGCATGGCTGATCCAACCAAACAGGTCAGCAAGGATGGCAAGTTTGAAATATCGGGCAGTCTGTTTGAAGGCGCTGAAACAACGGGCGTCGTCAAAGCCTTTGGTCTGAAAGTACAGAAGCCTGATGAGTTTGCAGCTGGCACAACAGCCACGACGGACGACGGCAAAACCTTGACTGTCCAGTCGGATGGCAAATATGTTTACACGTCACCCGTTGCCTTCGAAGGCGACAGTGGCAAGCGCCTGTTCTACATCACATCAGTGCCGCCAAAGTTTACCACTGACAACTACAGCAATGTGTTGTTCTCGGAAGGCATAGGCCGCTCCTTCGTCAACTCGCTGACGGTGACTATTCCATCGACAATCATTCCAATTTTGATCGCGGCCTTCGCAGCCTATGCGCTGGCCTGGATGAAATTGCCGGGACGCGGCTTTATCATCGCAGTCATCGTCGGCTTGCTGGTTGTACCACTGCAAATGTCATTGATCCCGCTCTTGAAGCTTTATAATGCAACGGGCTTCCTGTCGAAAACCTATCTTGGCATCTGGCTGGCGCATACGGCCTTCGGGCTTCCCTTCGCCATCTATCTGCTGCGCAGTTACATTGCTGGCTTGCCACGTGACCTGATTGAATCAGCGCAAGTGGACGGTGCCAATGATTTCAAGATTTTCCTGCGCATTGTTCTGCCCCTGTGCTTTCCGGCACTGGCCTCCTTCGCCATCTTCCAGTTCCTCTGGGTGTGGAATGACCTGTTGGTGGCCATCGTGTTCCTGGGTTCAGGTGCTGACCAACTCGTGCTC
>JANMEM010000036.1:0-4176 GCA_031376985.1 Hyphomicrobiales bacterium | reverse complement strand
ATGCTCATCGAAGGCATGACCATTGCGGGCATCGCCGCCGGGGCCACAAAGGGCTACGTTTACATCCGCTCGGAATATCCAGGTGCGATTGCGACGATGAAACAAGCCATCGCCATTGCCGAAGCTGCGAACTGGCTTGGGACAAATATTCAGTCCACGGACAAATGCTTCACCCTCGAAGTCCGCCGCGGTGCGGGGGCCTATATCTGCGGCGAAGAAACCGCCATGCTGGAATCTCTCGAAGGCAAACGCGGCATGGTCCGCGCCAAACCACCGATTCCCGCCTTGATCGGACTCTTCGGCAAACCCACGATCATCAACAACGTTCTCTCCTTTGCAGCCGTACCCTATATTCTCGCGAAGGGTGGAGCAGCCTACAAAAACTTCGGCATGGGCCGGTCTCGCGGTACACTTCCCTTCCAGTTGGCTGGCAATATCAAACAGGGCGGCCTCGTCGAAAGAGCCTTTGGCACAACCCTCAGTGTACTGATCAATGACTTCGGTGGTGGCACCTTCACAGGCAAACCCATCCGCGCTGTCCAGGTCGGTGGACCCTTGGGTTCCTACATCCCGACATCGCAACTTGATGTGCCGATGGACTACGAAACGCTTGCGGGTGCGGGAGCCATGGTCGGCCACGGCGGCATTGTGGTCTTCGATGATTCAGTGGACATGGCCCAGCAAGCCCGTTTCGCCATGGAATTCTGCGCCATCGAATCCTGCGGCAAATGCACCCCCTGCCGCATCGGTTCAACGAGAGGTGCTGAAACCATCGACAAGATTGTGGCTGGCGAAAATGTTGCGGCCAATCTGACACTGCTCGAAGACCTCTGCCAAACCATGACCGACGGCTCCCTCTGCGCCATGGGCGGCCTAACGCCCATGCCTGTGATGAGTGCCGTCAAACATTTCCCGGAAGATTTCACGCGCCACCAGCGCATTGCGGCGGAGTAATCCCATGCTGATCAAAGAAACCGATTACGGCACACCGGCTTCAAAATCCGAAGTGATGGTCACCCTCGAAATCGACGGTCACGAAATCACCGTGCCCGAAGGCACCTCGATTATGCGCGCCGCCATGGAACTTGGCACGAAAATCCCAAAACTCTGCGCCACGGACTCAATCAACGCCTTTGGCTCATGCCGCCTGTGCCTCGTCGAAGTTGAAGGCCGCAAGGGCACGCCTGCCTCCTGCACCACACCCGTTGCGCCCGGCATAAAAGTCCGTACACAGACGGATCGTCTCGCCAACCTGCGCAAAGGCGTGATGGAACTTTATATCTCCGACCACCCCCTCGACTGCCTCACCTGCGCCGCCAATGGCGACTGCGAATTGCAGGACATGGCCGGAGCTGTGGGCCTGCGCGATGTGCGCTATGGCTATGCCGGAGACAACCACACCACCGCCACCCGCCCCTCCGGCGAAGAAAACTTCCGCTTCAAGGCCAAAGACGAATCCAATCCCTATTTTACGTTTGACCCCGCAAAATGCATCGTCTGTAACCGCTGCGTCCGCGCCTGTGAAGAAGTGCAAGGCACCTTCGCATTGACCATCGACGGTCGCGGCTTCGCCTCCCACGTATCCGCAGGCATGGACGAAGGCTTCCTGAATTCCGAATGCGTGTCCTGCGGCGCTTGCGTGCAGGCCTGCCCCACAGCCACACTCACGGAAAAATCCGTGATCGCCAAAGGCCAGGCCGAACATTCTGTTGTGACGACCTGCGCCTATTGCGGCGTCGGATGTTCCTTCAAGGCCGAAATGAAGGGCGATGATGTTGTCCGCATGGTGCCCTATAAGGACGGCGGAGCCAACGAAGGCCACTCCTGCGTCAAGGGCCGTTTTGCCTTCGGCTACGCCACCCACAGTGACCGCATCACCTCGCCGATGATCCGCGACAAGATCACCGACCCTTGGAAAGAAGTCTCCTGGGAAGACGCCATTGGCCATGCGGCCACGCGCTTCAAATCCATTCAGGAAAAATATGGGCGCGGTTCCATTGGCGGCATCACCTCATCCCGCTGCACCAATGAAGAAGTCTATGTGGTGCAGAAAATGATCCGCGCCGCCTTCCACAACAATAACGTCGACACCTGCGCCCGCGTCTGCCATTCGCCCACGGGCTATGGCCTGTCGAAGACCTTTGGCACCTCGGCAGGAACACAGGATTTCAAATCCGTCGAAGAAGCAGACGTCATTCTCGTCATCGGAGCCAATCCAACTGATGGTCACCCTGTCTTCGCCTCCCGCATGAAGAAGCGTCTCCGTGCCGGTGCAAAACTCATTGTCGTCGATCCCCGCAAAACTGACTCCGTGCGATCACCCCACGTCAAGGCACAATTCCACCTGCCGTTGATGCCGGGCACCAACGTCGCCATTGTCAATGCCATCGCCCACACCATCATCACCGAAGGCCTCGAAAACAAAACCTTCATCGCCGAACGCATTGATCAACCGGAGTTTGCCCGCTGGACCGAATTCATCCGTGAACGGAGGAATTCGCCCGAAGTCTTGGGATTGGTTGCAGGCGTTGACCCCGAAGCCATTCGCGGTGCGGCACGTCTTTACGCAACAGGCGGCAAGGCTGCGATTTATTATGGCCTTGGCGTCACCGAACATTCCCAAGGCTCCACCATGGTCATGGGCATGGCCAACCTTGCCATGTTGACAGGCAACATCGGCCAGCGCGGCATGGGCGTGAACCCCCTGCGCGGCCAGAATAACGTGCAAGGCTCCTGTGACATGGGCTCCTTCCCCCATGAACTACCGGGGTACCGTCACGTCAGCGACGATGTGGTGCGCCAACAATTCGAAGCCGTCTGGAACGCAACCCTTGACGATGAACCGGGCCTGCGCATTCCCAACATGTTCGACGCAGCAGTTGAAGGCACCTTCAAGGGCCTCTACGTGCAGGGCGAAGACATTGCCCAGTCCGATCCCAACACCAATCATGTGACGCATGCTCTCGAAAGCATGGAATGCGTTGTGGTGCAGGACTTGTTCCTGAACGAAACCGCAGCCTTCGCCCATGTCTTCCTGCCGGGCACCAGCTTCCTCGAAAAGGACGGCACCTTCACCAACGCCGAACGCCGCATCAATCGCGTGCGTCAGGTGAAGTCGCCGTTGCAGGGCAAGCACGAATGGCAAGTGGTCTGCGATCTCGCGCAAGCCATGGGCTATGACATGCGCTACAACAACGCCGCCGAAATCATGGACGAAATCGCGGCCCTCACCCCGACGTTCAAAGGCGTGTCCTTCGCCCGTCTTGACGAACTGGGCTCACTGCAGTGGCCGGTGAATGATGCCGCCCCTGATGGCACACCCATCATGCACATCGGAAAATTCGTGCGCGGCCTCGGCCGTTTCATGATCACAGAATATGTGCCAACGAATGAACGCACCACAAGAGAGTACCCCTTGATCCTGACAACAGGTCGCATTCTCTCGCAATACAATGTGGGCGCACAAACACGGCGCACAGAAAACATAACCTGGCATACCGAAGACGTGCTTGAAATTCATCCTCATGACGCCGAAGTGCGCGGCATTCATCACGGCCAAATGGTGTCCATCGCATCCCGTATGGGAGCGACAAGCTTGCGCGCCGATGTGACGGAACGCATGGCCCAGGGCGTGGTCTACACCACCTTCCACCACCCGGTTTCGGGAGCCAACGTCATCACAACCGAATTCTCCGACTGGGCCACCAACTGCCCGGAATACAAGGTGACCGCGGTGCAAGTGACGCTATCTAATCGCCAGTCCGATTGGCAAGACGAATGGGAAACCCGCGAACGGGAAAACAAACGCGTGGCAGCGGAGTGAACTGAAACCGAATGCGTGGAAGCACCCCCTCCCCCCTTCGGGGTACTCCCCCGACTGCGTCGAGGGAGAAAAACCCTTTCTCCCTCGCGCGAAGCGTGGGGGAGTACGGCGAAGCCGGGAGGGGGTCTCCCAACGAGTCCGCATCCCAACTCATTTCAGGCACACTCAACGGCCAGCCCACCACTTGGCTCCTCCCCGAAGAAGTCCCCGTCGCACTCCAATTCAATTCCACCCCCTACGCCGTGATGATGGCAACGCCAGCTGATCTCGAAGACTTTGCCATTGGCTTTGCCCTCTCCGAAGGCCTCGTCACCCGTGCCTCCCACATCAGCAACGTCCTGATCATGCCCTCA
>JANMEM010000033.1:0-3581 GCA_031376985.1 Hyphomicrobiales bacterium | reverse complement strand
GAGGCCATCGACATTCGCACTGCGGCCTGCGGCAACCAGCAGATGCGACCCCTCAATGATCTCGTCATCGGCAGCAACAATACGAATGCCTGATTTGGATTTTTCGATGCGCTCAATCTTGATGCCGCCCCGGATCCTAATACCTTCTGACACCAGAGAATCGAGCACGACTTTTGTCAGTTCGGGGTCGTCCTTGGCCAAGGATTGAAAGGCCTCCAGCACCGTGACCTCAGAACCGAGCCTACGATGGGCCAGCGCCATTTCCATGCCGATGGGACCACCACCAATGACGATCAGATGCTTTGGCAACACACGATTGCTGAAAACGGTTTCGTTGGTGAAAAATGGCACATCGTT
This sequence comes from Hyphomicrobiales bacterium, assembly GCA_031376985.1. GTDB lineage: Bacteria > Pseudomonadota > Alphaproteobacteria > Rhizobiales > Aestuariivirgaceae > Aestuariivirga. The sequence goes on along the minus strand of JANMEM010000033.1, from coordinate 3,224 downwards.
TATGCCGGGAATGGGCGGCACACCCGCGCGGGAACCCGTGGCGACGACAATGCGGCGGGCGGTGTAACTGGTGCCATTGGCCTCCAGCATGTTGACACCTGTGAAACGCACGGCGGCGCGGACCACGGTGACGCCCAGGCCCTCAAAGCGTTCCTGACTATCCAGCGGTGCAATGGTGGTGATGACAGTTTCCACATGAGCCATGACTTTGGCGAAATCGACCTTTGGACTATCAGGCGACACACCGAATGGGGCTGACGAACGATGGGCTTGTGCTGCTTTTGCGGCAGCAAGCAAGGCTTTCGACGGCACGCAACCGGTGTTCAGACAATCGCCGCCCATTTCGCCTTTTTCAAACAGCACTACCTTTTCGCCAAATTGCGCGGCAGCTGCTGCAACGGACAGTCCCGCAGAACCAGCACCGATGATTGCGAGATCAAACTGCATTGCGGGTTTTCCATTTTTTCAGAGCGACGGGAATGAGAGCTACAAAACCCAAGGCGGCAAAGGCCAACAGAATTTGCGGCGTGATCAGTGAAGATACAGTAAGTGTAAATGGACATGCGGCGGCGCTATTTTCGGCAAGGCATTGCGCATGGGCAGCTTGTTGCGCGGTGATGATGGAGTCAAATCCGGAGCCCACAAAGGCAAAGGCAAACGTGCCTGGAATAATGCCAAGGAATGTTGCCACCATAAAGGTGCGCAGTTTTACGTTGGCCAAAGCGGGCGCGATATTGACCAGCCAAAACGGAAATGCCGGCACCAACCGCAGAAACAAAAGATAGTTGAACGCATCCTTGGCAAAGCCGGTACTGATGCGGCTGAGGAACGGCCCGGCCTTTTTAGCCAGCACATCGCCAAAAGAGCTTTTGGCAATCTGGAACACAATGGTGGCGCCGATAGTCGCTGCAACAATTGCGGCAATTCCGCCGACAAACCAGCCGAACAACAACCCCGCGAGGATTGTCAGAATGGTGGCGCCGGGAAATGATACGGCGACGGCCAGCGTGTAAATTGCAACAAATGCCAGAAGGGACAACATCAAATGTGCCGATGTGTAAGCGCCCAACGCTTCGCGGTTCTCGACGATTGATGCAAGGGTGAGATATTTGTGAAGCCCGAATGAATAGCCTAGGCCAAGCAAGGCCAGCAGCCCAACGGGACCTGCCAATCTGCGCCACAGGGGAGTTGCTTGTGTTTCTGTCATGGTGAGTGTTCCAGCCGTCATGTCATCCTCGCGTCTGGGTGATATACGACGGCAGTCATGAATAAACAGCAGCTTCACGGGTGTTCTCACTGCCTCGTGAAAGGAGTTTTGCTTTCGTGTGATCAAGTGATGGAAATGTAGCTGTCTCCACCATCAAAAAAATACCCGATCAGAAGACCGGGCATTTTGCTTTCAATTCAAATTTCAGTCCGCAATCGGATCAGGACCATACTTATTTGGTCCCTCAGTGCCACGCAGGAAACCAAGTTCCACCAACAGCCAGATTCCTCCGATGATCGGCACAAACATGATCAATGACCACCAGCCTGATTTGTTGCGGTCGTGCCAGCGCTTTGCGTAAATGCAGATTGATGGCCACAGCGTCAGCAGAACAACGATGCCCAGCGGCAGCCACATGCCACTCAAGGCTTGTTGCATTGCTGCGGCTTGTGCCTCTGGTGTCATGTTGGGATCAACGGCAGTCATGGCGCTACCGCCAAAGATTGCAAAAACGATAAATTGCAGAATCCAGCTGATGACCACCATGACAAGCACGGCAAGCCAGAAGGTCTTGCGCGGTATGCGCCCGTCCAGTGAAGTAAAGGTTTGAAGGTTCATGTTGTCTCTCCGCTCATGTTATTGCCCCGCCCAGCAATTTAGCGCGTAAAATCAATCCCGCAACAGCTCATTGATGCTGGTCTTGGACCGGGTTTTCTCGTCCACACGTTTGACGATTACCGCACAATACAGCGAAGGTGAAGGCGAACCGTCGGCGAAAGGTTTTTGTGGCAATGAACCTGAAACCACCACCGAATAGGGAGGCACCTTGCCCATATGGACTTCGCCCGTGATGCGGTCCACGATCTTGGTGGACTGGCCGATGAACACGCCCATGGAAATGACCGAGCCTTCACCAACGATGACGCCTTCGACCACTTCAGACCGCGCACCGATAAAGCAATTGTCTTCGATGATGGTCGGGCCCGCCTGCATCGGTTCCAACACACCACCAATACCAACGCCACCGGACAGATGCACGTTCTTGCCGATCTGGGCGCAGGAACCGACTGTCACCCATGTATCAACCATGGTGCCGGTATCGACATAAGCGCCGAGGTTGACGAAGGACGGCATCAGAATAGCGCCCGGCGCGATGTATGCGGATTTGCGTACGATACAATTTGGCACAGCGCGGAAACCGGCGGTGCGGAATTTCTTGGCGGTCCAGCCTTCGAACTTCGACGGTACCTTGTCCCACCACTTTGAGGTGCCGGGGCCACCCTTGATCAGTTCCATGTCGTTCAGACGGAAGGACAACAGCACTGCTTTCTTGAGCCATTGGTTCACATGCCAGTCACTGCCCTGCTTTTCGGCCACGCGGGCCTTGCCGGAGTCGAGTTGTTCAAGGGCGAACTCCACGGCTTTACGGATGTTACCCTTGGTCTTGAGAGATACATTGGCCCGGTCTTCCCAGGCGGCTTCGATGATGGTCTGTGCGTTCTTCATGGTGCTGTACTTTCTGCTTTTCCCCTCCCTCTGAGGGAGAGGTCAGGGGTGGGTGATGGCTGCGGGCGAGTTGGGAGTGCATGGCTTCCACCTACCCCCGGCCCCGCCCTGTTATGGCGGGGAGAAGAGATTTGAGAGGAAGCTTGCAAGATCATTCGTCCTGTGATGCACATGCGCACCGTCGGCTCCTTCGTTCAAATGCTTTGCATCACGGTTATCATCATGTGTGACCAATACAGTCACCATGCCAAGCGCGTGCGGCACTTCGAGGTTTCGTGCAATGTCTTCAAACATGGCAGAGCGTTTTGGATTGACGTCATGGCGCAACAAAAAGCTGTCATAAGGTTCACGCTGCGGCTTTGGCACATAGTCCGCATGCACAATGTCGAAAATATCCTCAAACAAATGCGTCACACCCAAACGGTCCATGGCGCGCGTTGCGTGGGCCACGGTGCCTGCGGTGAATACCAGTTTGCGCCCCGGCAATTTTTCAATCGCCAGGGCCAGGGCG
>JANMEM010000027.1:0-9282 GCA_031376985.1 Hyphomicrobiales bacterium | reverse complement strand
CCGATTTATCCGCCACGGCCCGCGCCGCTGCCTTGTGGGATGGCGTGGCGATCAGATCACGCACAGCTTCCAACGGCTGCAAACGTTTCGCTATGGATTTCCGGTGCAAGCCCAAAGCGGCTTTCATGCCGAGAATGCGGGTGACAGCATCTTCCAGCCGTTGCTCTGACAAGGCACCGCTGCGCAGTCCTGCTTCCATGTAGCCAAGATCGGCCTGGACATCCGTGCAGAACAGGAACAGGTCACAGCCGTTTTCAATGACCGCCGGCACTTGTTCGGATCGCGCCAATTGACTGGTCAGCCCGGCCATCGGCGTTGCATCCGAAAACACAAGACCATTGAAGCCAAATTCTCCACGCAGCAGATTGAAGTTCAGCAGACTCGACAATGAAGCTGGCTTATAGCGTTCCAGACCCTCCGGCACGCCATGCCGCGTTGCATAGTGGGGCAGGGCAATATGGGCCGACATGACCGAGAGCAGGCCGCCCTTGATCAACTCGCCATAAAGCCGCCCAAACGTCGCCTGCCAGTCACTCTGGTTCAGCGGATTGATTGTGGTGACAAGATGCTGGTCGCGGTCGTCATAGCCTTCACCTGGCCAATGTTTGGCCGCACAGGCAATGCCGTGCTGGCGCAGCACGTCCATGTGCAGCCGGGCGTGACGTGCAATTGTTTCCACATCACTGCCATAGGAGCGCGTGCCGACAATGGCACTGCGGAAGGCCTGGTTAATATCCACACAGGGCGTGAAAGACCAGTTGAAGCCCAAGGCCGACGCTTCCCGCGCCATGACTTGCAGGGCCTGTTCACAAACCTCCATGTCCTTGACCGCAGCAAAGGCCAGCTGGTTCGGCATATCGGTCATGGCGCTGCGGTGGTTGCCACCGCCTTCAAAGTCCTGGGCAATGAAGGGTGGGATCTCACAGCCTTCCAGAAAGCGACGATTGGTGTTCCAGGATTTTTCAAGTTCACGGTTTTCAACAGGCATGAAGCCTGCGGGCTGGGCTGCAATCAGCTCATCCTCATTGAAACCAATGGAAATATGCACAAACAATTGCCGGATTTTCTTGGCAGTAGACATGCCGTCCCGCGTCCGCGTAACCCAAGCCAAATCATCGATGGTTAAATTGAACGGAAATTTCGTCAGGGAATTTTCAACGGACATGGTTTATCTCGAATGCTCCGATCAGGGCTGTTGGACGTAGCATAAAGGATGAAAAAAATTTTTACACTGCTGGGTGTGCTGTTGGTTGTGGGCGGTTTAGCCTATCATTTTGCAGCATTGGAGATTTTCAATGCGTTGGTGCCGAAGGATCATGACGGTCTGTTGGCGCAAGCCGACATGCCCTATGGACCCGATCCGCGCCAGAAACTTGACGTTTATATGCCACGCGAATCCACGTTGCCTGTGCCCATTGTGCTGTTCGTGCATGGCGGCTCCTGGCAGGAAGGCAACAAGCATGGTTATGGTTTTGTGGGCCGTGCCCTTGCGGCCAAAGGCTTCATGACGCTGGTGATGAACTATCGTCTTCACCCCAAGGATCGTTATCCAGCCTTCATCGATGACGTGGCGCTTGCGCTGCGCTGGGCTGCTGACAATGGGCCGTCTCTTGGCGGCGACCCTAAAAAGCTTTTCGCCATGGGCCATTCCGCAGGTGCCTATGACATTGCCATGGCCGTGCTGGACGAACGCCTTGCAACAACACGCCCGAAACTGGCAGGTGTTGTAACATTGGCTGGACCCTTTGATTTTCTGCCGCTGGATTCGAAAGCAACAATTGAGGTTTTCGGCAAGGTTCCCGACTTGCCATCAACGCAACCTGTCAACCACGTAACCGCCGATGCGCCGCCGTTTTTGATTTTGCATGGAACAGGAGACAAAACCGTGTTTCCGAAAAATGCAATAGCGCTCGACAAGGCGCTGCATGCGAAGGGCGTTGCATCGGAGTTGAAGTTCTACGAAGGCACGTCCCATGTCGGAATGATTCTGGCGCTGGCCAAACCGTTTCGCAAGACTCCTGTGCTGGAAGATGCGGTGAGGTTTATGCGGAAAAAGTAACCTCATCAGTCCTTCGGACAGCTTCTCCAAAGGAGAAGCGAATTGACCAAAGACGCCTTTCAATGCCGGACTGTTTATGGAAGTGTATCAATGAGTCGCTTCTCCCTTGGAGAAGCTGCCCGGAGGGCTGATGAGGTCCGTTGCTCACATATACCGCTCGATAATCGGCCAAGCCTCATCGTAGTGGTCAATCACATGCGTTGGGTCAAATGCACTTACATGCTCTGAAGTGTAGCCAAACGTGACTGCCAACACCGGGATGCCAGCATTTTGCGCCGTTCGAATATCTGTTTCGCTGTCACCCACCATCATGGCATTTTCCGGGTCCACACCCAGGCGCTTGATAGCCTCGAGCAACGGGGCAGGGTTAGGCTTCATCACGAGCAGGGTGTCACCACCAATCAGCGAGCCAAACCGTTGCATCATGCCCAATTCGGTGAGCAGTTTATACGACAGCTTTTCTACCTTGTTGGTGCAGACGCCAAGTTTGATGCCACTTGCTTGCGCCTTGTCCAGAACCGGAAGCAAACCATCAAACACCACACTGTGGTCTGAAATGTTGTCGCCGTAATACTCGAGGAATTTGCCGTGAAGGTGTTTCAGGGTTGCCTGATCTACAGGCTCGCCCGTTGCCGCAACGCCGCGCTCAATCAGGTTCATAGCGCCATGACCAACGAAAGCCCGCAGCTCCGCCATACTGATGGGTGTCCGGTCAATCAGCCCCAGCACATGGTTGGTGGCGGCGTGCAAGTCCGGTGCAGTGTCCACCAGTGTTCCGTCGAGGTCAAAGATCAGGGCTTGCAGGGTCATATAAAATCTTGTCCGTCATCCCGGCGAAGGCCGGGATCTGTTGCGATTGGTGAAAGATTCCGGCCTGCGCCGGAATGACGGCAAAATGAAACAGGGTCTTTCAATTCTGAAAACTGGCTTGTTTCAATTCGTACCGACCCCGTGCTAAACGCCGCCCAACAATCGTGGAGTACGACAATGGACGTTCGCAAAACCCAGGCCCTTGCCGACATATTGAAAGACAAGAGTCTTCTCAAGGACAAATGCTACATCAACGGCGCATGGGTGGCAGGCAGCGCCTCGATCGACGTGACCAACCCGGTGGATGATTCAGTCATTTGCAGCGTTCCCAGATTGGGCACCAAAGACACGCGCGACGCCATTGAAGGTGCTGAAAAGGCGCAAAAGCTCTGGGCCAAAAAGACCGCCAAGGACCGTGCTGGCATCTTGCGCAAATGGTTCACCCTGATGATGGAAAACCAGGAAGATCTGGCACAGATTTTGACGGCAGAGCAGGGCAAGCCCTTGGCCGAATCCCGTGGTGAAATTGCCTATGGCGCAAGTTTCATCGAATGGTTCGCCGAGGAGGCCCGCCGGGTTTATGGCGAAACGTTGCAGGTGCCTTTTCCAAATGGCCGTGCCGTGGTCATCAAGCAGCCTGTGGGTGTCATCGCCTGCATCACGCCGTGGAACTTTCCCAACGCCATGATCACCCGGAAAGCCGGTGCTGCCTTGGCCGCCGGTTGCGCCATGGTGGTAAAGCCCGCTGCTGAAACCCCATTGTCAGCGCTTGCCATGGCGGAATTGGGCGGCCGTGCTGGCATTCCCGCCGGCGTGTTCTCTGTATTGACAGGTTCTGCCAAGGAGATTGGCGCAGAGATGACGTCAAACCCGATTGTCCGTGGACTGACGTTTACCGGATCAACTGAAATTGGTCGATTGCTGATGGCGCAATGTGCGCCAACGATCAAAAAGATGGGCCTCGAACTTGGTGGCAATGCGCCGTTCATTGTGTTCGATGATGCGGATCTAGACGCTGCGGTTTTGGGTGCAATGGCGTCAAAATATCGCAACAATGGCCAGACGTGTGTTTGTGCCAACCGGCTCTACGTGCAGGCCGGGGTTTATGACGCCTTTGCTGCAAAACTGGCCGTGGCTGTCGGAAAATTGAAAGTGGGCAACGGCACGGAAGACGGTGTGACCACCGGTCCACTGATCAACCCAGCCGCCGTGAAAAAAGTTGAAGAGCACATTGCTGATGCTTTGGCCAAGGGCGGCAAACTGGCTGCCGGTGGCAAGGCCATGGGCGGCAACTTCTTTGAGCCCACAATCATCACCCATGTGACTGCCGATATGGCTGTGGCGCGGGAAGAAACCTTCGGCCCCGTCGCTCCGCTGTTCAAATTCACCACGGAAGAAGAGGTGATCGCTGCCGCCAACAACACTGAATTCGGCCTCGCCTGTTATTTTTACAGCCGCGATATTGGCCGCGTCTGGCGCGTGGGCGAAGCGCTGGAATATGGCATGATCGGCATCAACGAAGGCATCATCTCAACGGCGGAAGCGCCGTTCGGTGGCGTCAAGCAATCCGGCCTTGGCCGCGAAGGTTCAAGCCACGGCATGGAAGAATATCTGGAAGTCAAATATATGCTGATGGGGGGACTCAATACGTGAGCAAGAAACCAATAATGACCGCCGATGACATGAAGAAATCGGCGGCACTTGCCGTGTTGCCGAAAATCCAGAACGGCATGAAAGTGGGACTGGGAACGGGCTCCACCGCGAATTATTTTATCCACGCGCTTGCTGAAAAGGTGAATGAGGGATTGCAGGTGCAATGCGTGCCCACGTCGGAAGCGACGGCAAAGCTGGCGCAATCACTGGGTCTGAAACTCACCACACTGGAAGACCATCCTTTCCTTGACATTACGGTAGACGGTGCTGACGAAATTGATGGCGACTTCCGGGTGATCAAGGGCGGCGGCGGTGCGCTGCTGATTGAAAAGATCGTCGCATCTTCGTCGAAATTCATGGTCGTGATTGCCGATGAAACAAAGCTGGTGAAAAAGCTCGGAAAATTTCCGCTGCCTGTTGAAATCGTGGGGTTTGGCGTGAAAGCGACAGCGTGGAAAATCGAGCGCGTCTACAAATCCCTCGGCATGGAGGTGGACATGAATTTGCGTGTGGCAAACGGCAAAGCGTTCCGCACGGATTCCGGAAACTGCATCATTGATTGCACGGTAGCTGCCCTGAAGGAGCCGGAGAAGCTGGAGTATGGACTGAACAATTTGCCTGGCGTTGTGAACAACGGGTTGTTCATCGGCATTTGTGGCGTGGCGTATATTGCCCGCGCCAATGGCAAGGTGGATGAGTTGACGAAGGCTTGAGAACTGTTTTGGCTTTTGCTGACTACGCTAAGCCTTAGTCGACATTTCCCACGCCGCTGTAGATCAGCAATTCACCGGTTTCACTGGTGCCTGTGCTTGCAAATGTCGTGATAAACAAATTGCCGTTTTCCAGAACTGCTCCATGGGGTTCGCGGTTTGTGTCAAACCATTTCAGGGGCTTCAGCGTGGTTGCATCCAGCACCCAGACTTCACCTTGATTGCCGAGCGTTATAACACGGTCGTTGTTCGCAACAATTGCCGTGATCAGTTCCTCGCCTCCCAGAACCTTGGTGATGCGCTCGTTCGGACTGTCTTTCAGGTGGCGATAGATAACGGCATTCCCGGCCTGTTGCTGATTGCGCCCACCAACGTAAACCGCTTCATCATTTGCGCCCATGCTCCATGCAAAACCTTCATCGTGGACGGATTCCAGCTGCTGCAGGGTGTAGCCATCCAGCATGTAAACCTGGCTTTGGGTGTCCAGTATCCAGATTTTGTCGCCCATCACCACAATCCGGTTGGTATCGAACAGCAGAGGTTCCGATTTGGTTATCTTGCCGCTTTGCGGGTCTATGCGGCTGACGGTGGTTGTGCGTTCATTTTCCTCGGTTGATGTTGCGACATAGAGTGCGTCATTGCCATAGCTCATGCCCCGGATGAATGACGGTCGCTTGAAACTTGCGATAATCTTGCCCTTGCCCTCTGGCGGTTGTTTGAAAATTTTGCCGTCAGTGAAGGCCGCTGCATAAACATTTCCGTCAGGGTCAGCGGCCATGCTTACGGGCAAACGGCCAACGGTCACGGCATCCAGCAAGTCGCCAGCACCGGGGTCAATTTTCACAATGCGCTTGCTGCCGCTTTCGGCGACCCAGATCGCATTGTTGGCGATCACCACTCCCTCAGGCCATTTTCCCAAGGGGAAAACTTGCGGCTGAATATCAGGCTTCAAGTAGCCATCATCACCGGCTGCGGTTTCAGCAGGCGGTTGTTCGGGTTCGCGCTCCGGTTCTGCCACGGCCACCTGTGCTGGCTCTTCAACTTTTGGCTCAGGCACGACAGCGGGTTCAGGTGCAGCTTCAACCACAGGCGCTGGTGTTTCAGACTTTGGCACGAAATAAAAATCACCGGTCAGTGAGCTGGTTTCCCACGGCACCTGTTGTTGTTTGGTGCTTTGCAACACAATGCGGCGCGTCACCTTGAAGGCCTGTTCTATGGAGACATTTGGTTCCAGCATGGATTGCGATAGAGCTTCCGCATAGGGTGAATTCTGGCCTTCACCATCAAGGGCCACGGCACCCGGCGACGTGGACAGGGCAACGAAGGTTCCCGCAGGCGCGTCAGGAAGCGCCATGCCGCGGCTGGCCGAGCGTGATGATGCTGTAAACGGATTGTTGCGGCAGGCATCAAGAATGACAATGTTGGTGCGGCCGTCGGCGCGTTCCAGCGTGGCTACGAACTCGTCCACGTTGATCCCGAAAATCTTGACCTCTGACTCTGACTTGATGTCGGCATCAACCGGTATCAGATAATTCGCGCCGCTCACCTGTGCGCCATGGCCCGCATAATAGAACAAGCCCACAGTATCCCTCGAGCGAATGTCCCTGCTGAAATCCAGTAAGGCGCTTTGCAAGGTGACGCGGTTTGCATCGAGAACAATTGTAACATCAAAGCCGGTTTTCTTGAGCGTCTCTGCAATCAGCTTTGCATCATTTGCAGGATTGACCAGAGGCCCGAAGGGATAAGCCGAATTGCCAACGACGAGGGCGGTTCGTGATGCTGCAAAACCAAAGGGTGCAATGAGGAAACACAAGACAACAACCAAAACTCGTGTGATCAATTGCGTCATGGTGGGGCTCCACTGGAAATATTTCGCGCCTGTCGCCCCCGCAACTTCAAACAAGTTTGAACGAGTTAGAGTTCGCTTGCAAGTCCCGAACTTGCAGGTTGGCGAAGCCGTTCCCGGACAGAAATATATATGGCGCAACAAATGAGAATGGCCACGCCCAGAAAGGTCCAGCCGTCAGGGAAATTGTCGAAAAAATACCAGCCCAGAATGACCGCTGTGACCATTTCGAGATAGCCGAGCGGTGAGATCAATGAGGCTTCGCCCATGTCATAGGCCCTGGTGATAAAATAATGTCCGACGATGGCGAAGAAACCAATTCCCACCAGCATCAACCATTGTTCAAGGGTCGGCTCTGTCCACATGAAGGGAACGGCCAGCGTCAAAGCAATGGCACCAATGGCACTGGTCTGGAAGGTGGTGACCATGGCATTCACACTTCCGGTCAGGCTGCGTGTGAGCATGAGATAAAAGGCCGAGCAAAGCCCGGCGCACAGCGCCAGCACCATGCCAATATTGAATTCCTGAAAACCGGGGCGGATGATGATCAGCACACCGACAAAACCGAGTGCCACGCAAGCCCAGCGGTGCGGCCCGACATATTCCTTCAGGATCAGCGGCGACAGGGCTGTGACCAGAATGGGCTGGATGAAATAAATTGAAAGCGTGTCGGCAATGGGCAGATATTGCAAGGCCCAGAAGAAAAAGCAGGTGCCAAGGATTAACAATGCAGCCCGTGCCGTTTGGTGCGCGAGGTGGGTGGGACGCAATATCTGAGCCTGCTCAACGCGCCATGCGAAGGGCAGGGTGAACAAGGCACCGAACAGAAAACGCGCCCACACCAGTTGCGGGATTGGCAAGCCCTGCTGGCCCAGAAACTTCGCAAACACATCAATCATCGGAATGACGGCCATGGCAAATACCATGCAAAGCGCCGCCTTCGAGGTTTGCTTCACGCACGCAATCTTTCGTTTGCGGGATCCCAGATCGATTCAGCAATGATGCGGGCTTTGCGGGTTTCCGTAAACATCATGACGTCGAACTCCATACCGACATCTGACATCTCCGGTGGCACATAGGCAAAGGCAAGGGACTTGTTCACCGCATGGCCATAGGCCCCTGAGGTGGTGAGGCCAACCACTTTTCCCGCATGGGAGACAGGCTCGTTGCCCATGCAATCGGAATCCGTGTTGTCCACTTCAAGACACACCAGCCGCATGCGTTGACCCTTTTGTTTGCGTGACAAGGAAGCGGCCTTGCCGATGAAGTCTGGTTTGTCTTCGCGGATGAAGCGCTGCATCGAGGCTTCATACATGTCAATTTCGGCGGTGAGTTCCGAGCCCCAGCCACGATAGGATTTTTCCATGCGCAGCGAGTTCATGGCGTAGGTGCCGAAGAGTCTGAGGCCGAGGGGATCGCCAGCCTTGCGAAGTGCGGCATAGACCTTTGGCATGTCTGCCATGGGTGTGTGCAATTCCCAGCCGAGTTCCCCCACATAGTTGACGCGGAGCAGGCGGACGCCCGCAACGCCTGCCACCGTCGCGATGCTGCCTTTCAGCCATTTGCCGAGATCATCAGCGCATATTTGTGAGAGCACGTCACGCGACTTTGGCCCAGCGAGAACCAACACGCCATAGTCATCTGTCACGTCAGTGATTCTAACGTTCTCACTTGGCAGTTTGCGCCAAGTCAGTTGATCAAAGTCATGAACCTGCGCCACCGCCGCCGAGAGCACGTAAAAATGTTCAGCACTCAAACGTGTGACTGTGATTTCGCTTTCGATGAAACCATTCTCATTCAACAAGTGGCCGAGAATAATGCCGCCGTCTTTCGTCGGAATTTTATTGGCGCAAATGCGGTCGAGGAAGGCATGGGCGTCCGGCCCTGTCATGTCGAATTTTGAGAAGGTGGAAAGGTCCATCAGGCCTACATTGTTTCGCACGGCCAAGGCTTCTTCACGCACGGCAGTCCACCAGTTCGAACGTTTGTAGGAATAGGCTTCGCCTTCGCCCGTCGTGTCATACCAACGTGGCCGTTCCCAGCCGAAGATTTGTGCGAATTGTGCGCCTTCGCTTTTCAGCGTGTCGTAGAGCGATGACTTGCGCAACTCGCGTCCGACTTGATGTTGTTCCCCCGGTTTGTAGCAATAATACATGTGGTGATAATCGGCGATGGCTACTTCGTCGGTGAAGGATTTCGAGGTC
>JANMEM010000021.1:0-13106 GCA_031376985.1 Hyphomicrobiales bacterium | reverse complement strand
AGAGCTGATCAACAAGGGTGCCGCCGTTATTGTCCTCGCCCACTTTGACCGCCCAAAGGGCAAGGTCATTCCAGAAATGTCGTTGAAACCAGTCGCCCCCGCCTTGGAAAAAGCGCTGGGCCACAAGGTGAAATTCGTCTTCACCGATTGGCAATCCGCTCCCGATGTCCAAGCCAAACCCGGCGATGTCATCCTGATGGAAAACACCCGTTATCACGCAGGTGAAGAAAAGAACGACCAGGGCTTTGCCAAAATGCTGGGCGGACTTGGCGACATTTTCGTCAACGACGCCTTCTCCGCCGCCCACCGTGCACACTCGTCCACCGAAGGCATCGCGCATGTGATCCCGGCCTATGCGGGCCGTGCCATGCAGGCAGAACTGTCGGCTCTCGCCGCCGCACTTGAAACACCCAAGAAGCCCGTCATTGCCGTGGTTGGTGGGGCCAAGGTTTCATCGAAACTCGACCTGCTCGGCAACCTTGTGAAAAAGGTCGAAGCCCTCGTCATCGGTGGGGCGATGGCCAATACGTTTCTCTATGCGCAAGGCATGGGCGTAGGCAAATCCCTCTGCGAGCCTGATCTGGCTTACACGGCCCGCCAAATTCTCGTTACAGCTGAGAAAGCCAATTGCGCCGTCATCCTGCCAATCGATGCCATCGTCGCCAAGGAATTCAAGGCCGGTGCCGCATCCCACGACTACGGAGTGGATGCCATTCCCGCCGATGGCATGATGCTGGACGTTGGGCCCATGTCCGTTGACCGCGTCAAAGCCGCCATCGACGGCTGCCACACCCTGTTGTGGAACGGCCCCTTCGGTGCCTTAGAAATCGAACCCTTCGATGCGGCAACAAACGCTGTCGCACAATATGCAGCGGCCCGCACCAAGGCTGGAAAGTTGATCACGGTTGCAGGCGGTGGTGACACTGTATCGGCGCTCAACCACGCCGGAGTTGCGCAAGATTTTACCTATATTTCCACAGCAGGTGGCGCTTTCCTGGAATGGCTGGAAGGCAAGGAGTTGCCGGGCGTAAAGGCGCTGCAGAACACCTGAAAACAATAAGCAGGGAACAATTGACGGCTTCGCGGGTTTATACAGACCCCCACCACAAGCCGGAGTTTCCATGTCCAAAGTTTTGATCGTTCTCACATCCCATGGCAAGTTGGGCAGCACTGGCAAGCCCACCGGCTTCTACTTTGAAGAATTGGCCTCACCCTATTACGTGTTTGAGGATGCTGGGCACAGCGTGGACATAGCTTCGATTTTGGGTGGCAGTCCGCCTTATGACCCGAACAGCCTTGACCCTTCCCAAGACAAGCGGCCTGCGAGTGTCGTGCGTTTTTGCAAAGACGCCGCTGCCATGAGCAAACGCGAAGCCACATTGAAAATAGGTGAAGTTGTAGCGTCAGACTATGACGCTGTTTTTCTGGCAGGTGGTCATGGGGCCATGTGGGATTTCCCGAATTCCCAACCTTTGGCAGACCTTGCCGGTGCCATTTATGAGGCAGGCGGAACAGTTGCGGCGGTCTGTCATGGACCAGCAGGACTGTTGAATGTCACCACATCGACTGGGGAATATTTGCTGGACGGTGTCGCTGCCAATGGTTTCAGCAATGAAGAAGAAGACACCGTCGGATTGACAGATACCGTACCCTTTCTGTTGCAAGACGAAATGATCCAACGCGGTGCAAAATATCAGAATGGTCCGGCTTTCAAGCCGCATTCCGTGTCATACTTCCGGATTGTGACCGGCCAGAACCCGATGTCGAGCGAAAAGACGGCGCAACTGGTCTTGGCCAATCTCATCTCCCCAAGGCAAAAGATTCACGCCACCTGACGCAACATGCCTGCCTTGCAGTTGAACGCATTGCCCTTTGAACCAAGCACACATTAATGCTCTGGTAAATTAAGGACCATCTGCTGCATGACAACCACTTATGTGAACAGGGCCAACGCCACAGTCTATAGCGTGTTGTTTGCTGCTGCGGGTTGTCACCTCATCAACGACACGATGCAGGCCATCATGCTGGCATCTTATCCGCTGCTACGGGAAAGCTATGCGCTGACCTTCACGCAAGTCGGTCTGATGACCTTTGCGTTTCAAATCACAGGCTCGGTGTTCCAGCCTTTCATCGGCAGCTACACCGACAAGAAGCCTTGGCCGCTGATTTTGCCGCTTGCTCCGTGCTTCACGTTGCTGGGCTTTATCCTGTTGGCGCTGGCACCAAATTACGCACTTCTGCTTACCGCTGCGGTTTCGATTGGTATCGGTTCTGCAATGTTCCACCCGGATGCATCGCGCGTGTCCCGCCTTGCGTCTGGCGGGCGCTTTGGCTTTGCACAGTCGGTGTTTCAGGTGGGCGGCAATGTGGGCACGTCCTTTGGTCCGCTGCTGGCGGCCTGGTTCATCATTCCCCATGGCCAGAAAAGCATTCTCTGGTTTGCCGTGCTGGCCATTGCGTCGATGACAATTCTTGCCATGGTGGCAAAGTGGTTTGCCAATCACCTCACAGCAACCACAGCACAGGCAAAGGCCGTTACCACCAGCAACGTTGACAGCCGTACTGTCACCCTCAGCATGAGTATTCTTGTGGCGCTGATGTTCTCAAAGTTTGTCTACATGTCGAGCATGCATTCGTTCTACGCATTTTACTTGATGGACAAATTCAGCATGACGGCAGAACGGGCGCAGACAGACCTGTTCATCCTGCTGGGTGCTGTTGCCGTTGGCACTTTCATCGGTGGCCCGATTGGCGACCGTATTGGCCGGAAAACGGTGATCTGGTTTTCCATTCTTGGCACATTGCCGTTTTCGCTTGCCCTGCCCTATGCGAACGAATTCTGGTCCGTGGCTTTGACGGTCCCCATCGGCCTTATACTGTCCTCGGCATTTCCGGCCATGGTGGTCTATGCGCAGGAATTGTTGCCGGGTCGCGTTGGCATGATTTCCGGACTGTTCTTCGGGCTCGCTTTCGGCCTCGGCGGCATTGGAGCGGCACTGATGGGTGCCCTTGCGGATGCCACATCGATCGGCACTGTGTTTCACATCGCATCGTTCCTGCCAGCGCTTGGGTTGTTGGCCTTGTTCCTGCCAAACCGTGAGAGGCTGAGGGGCGGCTGAATTGTCATTCGACAAAGCATGGCCAGTTTTGATAGAGGCAGAGCCATGACAACCCGCCTGTTCCTCGTGGCCCCTGATGCCATATCCGAAAGCCTTCTGGTCGATTGCGCCGCAGCTGCCTGTGCGGCGGGTGATTGCGCCACAATCCTCGTCGCCGAAAGTATTTCGCAGAACGCCGTTGAGGCTCTGCAAGCCCTGAATCTTGCGGTCATCCTGAAGGATGCGGAGCCGCGAAAGGTTCATCACCTGAAGGCCGATGGTTTGCAACTTTCCAGCCTCGAAGATTTCAAGGCGGCCCGCGAGTCCCTCAAAAGCGAAATCCTGGGCTTCATCGCTGGCGTCTCCCGACACGAGGCCATGGAGGCAGCGGAAGCAGGCGCTGACTATGTGGCCTTCACGCAAGCCAAACAATATGCAGGCGTTCCCATCATCGGCTGGTGGCAGGACGTGACGAATTTGCCAGCCGTCGCATTCGATCCTTCGACCGATGCCACACTGCGTCCACAAAGCCCTGATTTTATCCGCCCCTCAGACGACATGTGGGCCGATGCCGAGTCAGCCTCGCGCGTTGTCAAGGATGTGATGGCACAATGGACGGCATGAAACGTATTCTTCTCACGGCAGCATTCCTCGCCTTCACCACGCCCGTTTTCGCGCAGTCCACGTTCGAAGAAGCCGTGTCACTGTTTGAAGACAAGAATTACAGTGAAGCACGCTCCATCGCCGAGCCACTTGCCGTTGATGACCCACGCGCCATGTCAATGATGGGTGCCATGTTGCAAAAAGGCCTTGGCACCGAGGTCGATATGAAAGCGGCCAAAGCCTGGTTCAGCAAGGCTGCCGAAAAAGGCCACCCCGGTGCTCAATTCTCCCTCGCCATGATGTTGCTCGATACCTCTTTGGGCGAACCCGACCCAGAAGCCGCAGCCGTCTGGCTGGAAAAAGGTGCGGTTGGCGGCAACGTTCAGGCGCAATATAATTTGGGCCTCGTTTACGCCGGGCGTTATGGCACAGCACCGGACTGGATCAAGGCGGCGCTCTGGTTCCGCAAAGCTGCCGAGCAACAAATGCCGGACGCACAATACAATCTCGGCCTGCTGTATCTTGAGGGAAACGGCGTTGGCAAAGACCCGGTTGCCGCTGCTGATTGGCTGTCCCGTGCCGCCGTCAAAGGCATGGCGGAAGCTGCCCTTGAATACGGTGTATTGGTCATGCGCGGTGAGGGCGTGCAGCGCGATGAGGCCATCGGCATCAAGTGGCTGCTCTACGCTGCAAACCGGGGCCACCCCGTCGCGCAAAATCGCATGGCCCGGATTTACGCCACAGGTCTTGGCGTTCCCGCCGATGTGGTGGAAGCCGCGAAATGGAATTTGATTGCCAGCAAGGGTGGCAGGCCCGACGTGATGCTGGACGATATGATGAAGAAGCTCACCCCCGACCAAAAGAAACAAGCCGAAAAGCAGGCTGCCGAATTTGTGCCGGCTGAGGCTGCACCCGCCAACTGACTTTTCTGCCACTCTGGCATTTCTCCTCCAGCCTTGCTAAGCGGCTGCGACATTTCAAGGATATCACCTGTGACCGCAACTCCCGCCATGACCATCATGATCGCCGCCGTGCGCAAAGCTGCCCGTGGCGTGCAGCGCGACTTCGGCGAAATCGCCAGCCTGCAAGTGTCGATGAAGGGGCCCGGAGATTTTGTTACGGCGTCCGACAAACGTGCGGAGAAAGTGCTGCGTGAAGAACTTGCCAAGGCCCGACCGACGTATGGTTTTTTGGGTGAGGAAGAAGGCGAGAGCAAGGGCAAAGATCCGGACAACCGCTTCATCATCGACCCCATCGACGGCACCTCGAACTTCATGCACGGCCTGCCTTTCTTTGCCGTGACCATTGCCTTGGAGCGGAAAGGTGAAATCATCGCCGGCGTCACTTACAACCCCATCACTGACGAACTCTTCCATTCGGAAAAAGGTCAGGGCGCCTTCATGAACAACAAGCGCATGCGCGTGGCAAGCCGTACCCAACTGCATGACGCCGTGATCGCAACCAACATTCCCCATATCGGCCTGAAAAACCATGTGGCCCACCGCAATGAAATCGCCGTGCTGCAAGCCCGCACCACGGGCATTCGCGCTCTGGGTTCAACGGCGCTGGAATTGGCCTATGTGGCATGCGGAAGGCTGGACGCAGCCTGGTGTCACGATCTCAATGCCTGGGACATGGCTGCAGGGCTGTTGTTCGTGCGCGAATCAGGTGGCTTTGTGTCGAAACTGGATGGCGAAGGTGACCCGCTCTACGCCAAAGGCTATCTAGCGACCAATGCTGACCTGTTGCCGCTGATGCGAAATGCGCTGGCAGACGCGAAGAAATTGTAATCCTGAACTTCTGGCGCACCCTTCGAGGCTCGCAATTGCTCGCACCTCAGGGTGAGGGACTACCACACCCCTCACCCTGAGGTGCATCGCGTTCCTGCGATGCCTCGAAGGGTGCGCAGCGAGTTTCCAAATAAAAAAGCCGCGAAAAATGTCGCGGCTTTCTTCAAATTCAATTTACTGCACTTTAGCGTGAACCACCGGCTCCGGCACCCGTGCCACCACCCATGCCTGGACGGCGGGGCTTTTCGATTTTCTTTGGCATTGGCAACAGGCCTTCGCGCTGCATTTTCTTACGGGCCAGTTTGCGGGCGCGGCTGATGGCTTCTGCCATTTCACGCGCTTTCCTGATCGACGGCTTTTCAAACGCGTCTTTCATTTTCAACTCACGGAAAATGCCTTCCCGCTGCATTTTCTTTTTCAGAACCTTCAAGGCCTGATCAACATTGTTGTCACGGACTGATACGAGCAAGGGCTACCTCAAAACAAATTGTGATGAACGAACGGGCCAAAAGTTGCCTGATGACCCGAAATTTGGGTGCGTCGATAACATATGACTCTAGACCTGTCGAGGGTGAATCCGGTTGATATGCCCCATTTTCCGTCCCGCCCGTGCTTCGTCCTTGCCGTAAAGGTGAAGGGCAGTGCCGGCCTCTGCCGCAAGCTTCACCCAATCATGGGCCTCGTTCCCCAAAAGATTGGTCATCACCCCATCAGAATGCCGCCGTGTGGATCCCAGAGGCCAACCTGCAACAGCGCGGATATGCTGTTCAAACTGTGAGACAACACAGGCATTCTGCGTCCAATGGCCGGAATTGTGCACGCGCGGGGCAATTTCATTCACATAGAGCACGTCGTGGCCGACAAAGAATTCCACCCCCATGACGCCCACATAATCCAGAGCTTCCGCCATGCGCTGTGCCACGAACACCGCTTCGGCTTCAAGTTCAGGCCCAATATTCGCCGGAACAGTCGAGGTGAGGAGAATGTGATTGCGGTGCACATTTTCGGTCACATCAAAGCAGGCCACCTTGCCTTCAACCGACCGCGCCACCAGAACCGATACTTCACTGTCAAAATTGACAAAGGACTCATAGATCGAAGGCTGATTCTTCATGGCCGCCCAAGCCGCCGATACATCGGATTGCGTCAAAATCTTCGCCTGACCTTTGCCATCATAGCCAAAGCGGTTGGTTTTCAAAATGCCGGGCACGCCTTGCCGCGCCACTGCTGCTGCCAATTCGTCCAGTGACTCAACTGACGAAAAATCCGCCGTCATCGCGCCCAACTTACGAGCCAACGACTTTTCCTTAATCCGGTCCTGCGCCACACCCAGTGCTTTCGATCCGGGCCGCACTGGAAGCATGGCCTCCAAAAACACAACTGTATTCACTGGCACATTTTCGAATTCATAAGTCACGACATCTACAGCATCGGCAAATGCTTTCAGCGCCGCCTTGTCATCATAGGCGGCAACAGTATGACCCGCCGAGACCTGAAACGCCGGGCTTTCCACCTCAGGCGCGAAAATATGACACTTCAAGCCAAGTGGAGCCGCCGCAAGCGCCAGCATACGGGCCAATTGGCCGCCACCCAGAATTCCAATCGTAGAACCGGGAGGCAGAGCTTTCACAGCACTCATGCCTCATCCTTCGGAACCAGCGCCACGCTATCCGTCTGCTTCTTGCGCCACGCTTCCAGACGCAAAGAAAGCGCCTCATCCGACAAAGCCAAAACCGCCGTCGCAAGAAGGCCCGCATTCATGGCCCCCGCTTTCCCGATGGCCAGCGTACCCACCGGAATTCCACCTGGCATCTGCACGATGGACAGCAACGAATCCTGCCCCGAAAGCGCCTTCGATTCTACAGGCACGCCAAACACCGGAAGCACCGTCATGGCCGCCGCCATTCCAGGCAAATGCGCGGCCCCGCCTGCCCCGGCAATTATCACTTTGAAGCCAGCAGCCTTGGCGCCCTTGGCGAATTCATAAAGCCGCTGTGGCGTGCGGTGGGCCGAGATGATGCGCACATCGTTGGAAACCTCCAATACGTCCAAAACATCGGCTGCATGTTTCATTGTGCTCCAATCAGATTGGCTTCCCATGATGATGGCAACAGGGGCGGTCATGGCATTGGTCCTAAGCAATAATATCGGGAATGAGCTGATTTTCGATGGAGATAATCTGGTCTTTCAGTGCCAGTTTGGTCTTTTTCAGGCGGCGCAGACGCAACTGGTCTTCGGTGCCTGTTCTTTCCAGCGCATTGATGGCGGCGTCAAGGTCGGCATGGTCCTGCGTGAGTTGGCGCAGTTTTACCCGCAGCTGAACCTGTTGCAGCGCATCCATGTTTGTCCCTCGTTTATACCCGGCCAAATCAACTATGCCCTTGAACAGCGTTCGACAAGCCCCCATTTCTGTGTCAAGTTAATGTCGGACGCGCGTTGTCCGATTTGAGTATCGGCCCTCAACTGAATAACGGAGGAAATCGATGTCTTCACCCACGCTTGCAGAGCTTATGGCGCAGCATCATGCGCTGGAAATGGAACTGGCGGACGCCATTGCCCACCCAGCCTCAACGGACTCGGAAATTGCCGCCATCAAGCGAAAAAAGCTCAGGCTGAAGGATGAAATATCCAGGCTGCAAGGCGAAACGCACGTCGCCGCTTAGGCTGTATTCAAAGCGAGCAGAGCAATTTGCGAAACCTGCTTTCGTGCTCTTCCCAAATGTTTTGCCCGAAAGCCGTTTCAGCAATGTCACGTCCGGTTTTTGACAGTTCTTGGCGATAGCTGACCCGTCTTTCGCTGCTTTGGAACATTTGTGTCGGATCACCATTGCGAAGCGCCTTTAGCGCACGGTCATGATCGGCCATCACGCTCTGCCGCAACTTTCTGACGCGTTGTGATGCGTCGGCAATGTGTGTCGCAGGTGTGGTCAGCGGATGGCGCGGCAGCTTCAGATATTCCACGCCATCTGGCATGGCTGGAAGCAGCAGGGTGTTTTCTGGTCCACAAGGGTAAAAGTCACAGGCAATCATCAGAAAGCGGCCCAATTCGCCGTCGAAGATGTCCTTTGGCAAAATGCTCCAAGCCAGAACATGACAACCCGCCGGAAGAGTTCGGTTCACGTGGGCTACCAGCAAATGCAGGCGGCGTTGCAAGTCCACTGCCTTGAGTGTGATGGCATTTGGCAATTCAGACAGCTCAGGTTGTGAACGTGCCACAACCGGAATGGATTTCAAACGTGGCGCTATCGGCGCGGGTGCCACTGTCGGCGCGGGTGCCGCTTTGAGCGCAGGTGCCACCGTCAGAAAGGGTGAAGCTGCGTGTATGCGCTGCCCCGCACCAATTCTCAGTTCTGCAATCTTGGCCGCAAATGTGTTTGCTGCGGGTGGTTTGTATTCGTTTTGTTGTGCTGAAGACGCCATAGCTGCCCCTTGTCGGGATACAAACTATGGGCGTTATGGTTTCCGGAAACTTAACAAACCGGATTTCACAGGGCCGGACCGATCAAATCCCAGGCATTTCCATAGAGATCCTCAAAAACCGCAACCGTGCCATAGGTTTCATGCCGGGGAGCTTCGCGAAAATGCACCCCACGGGACAGCAAAACCGCGTGAGTTGCGGCAAAATCATCAACATGTATAAAAAATCCGACGCGCCCACCCGCTGCCTGACCGACCGCGGCTAGCTGATTCGCACCTTCAGCTTTGGCCAGAAGCAGCGAAGTCTCCCCACCCGGTGCCGCCACCCGCACCCAGCGCTTGCCGTCGCCCAAGGCCAAATCCTCACGCAATTCAAAGCCCAGCACATTGACAAACCAGGCGATGGCCTCGTCATAATCGCGAACGACATAGGTGATGGCGGACAGTTTCACAGTGGCACGTAATCGATTTCCATGAAGCGCGCGACCTCGGGAATCCAGCGATCCTTCACGAAGGCCACATGCCATGGGTGCTGGTCATAACCCGTGTAAGCCGCCTGATCGGCAAACTCCATGGAGAAGCCAAAGGCGTAGTCATTCTTCGGACTCGTCTGTCTGAGTTTCTCAAACTTCTGCACCCCGGAAATATCAGCCAACACATCAGCCGCCCCAAGGAAGTCTTTTTCGGCGGCGGAGCCTGCAGGGTGTTTCAGGGTGAATACGACGGTGTGGCGGATCATTGGGAAATGCTAGCCGATGCTCCTTTAAAGTCAAATGGGTGGGGAAGACGCCATTGCACAACCTAACGTGTTTCGATACCACTTCCCCATGACTCCCCAAGCCTTCATCGAAAAGTGGCGTGACGTTGAACTGAAAGAGCGTTCAGCCTCACAATCGCATTTCAACGATCTCTGCCGCCTGCTCGACGTGCTGGACCCCACAACCGCCGACCCCAAGGGCACATGGTTCACCTTCGAAAAAGGTGCCTTCCAAAACCTCTGGCGGCGAAGGCTGGGCTGATGTGTGGCGCGAGAATTGTTTCGGCTGGGAATACAAGGGCAAGCGCAAAGACCTCGACGCCGCCTTGGCGCAACTCCGGCAATATGCGCTGGCGCTTGACAATCCACCGCTGCTGATTGTGTCGGACATGGACCAGATCCATATCCACACCAATTTCATCAATACGGTTCACAAGACTTACAAATTCAAGCTCGAAGACCTGCGCGACGCCGCAAAGCGTGACCAATTGCGCCACGCCTTCACCGACCCTGAACGCTTGAAACCCGAGAAAACCCGGCAACTCCTCACTGAAGAAGCGGCGGAACAATTTGCCTCCATTGCCCAGCGCCTGCGGGAGCGCGGCCACAATGCCGAGGCTGTGGCGCATTTTGTCTAATGTTTGGAAAATGGGAGAATGTCTCGGCTAAGTGCTTCACTGTTTTTGTGCCGATGGCCGAAAGCGACTTGACTGACACGGAACATTATACGAACATGCTGAAATGATTCAAACTTACTATGAGTTTTTTTCCGGCGGAGGGATGGCACGGTTGGGGCTTGGTGCGCAATGGCGTTGCCTTTTGGCAAATGACGTCGATCAAAAAAAAGCTACGACATACATTGCCAATTTTGGTGTTGGTGAAATGCTTTGCAAAGACGTTTATAAACTTGTCTCCAATGAGATGCCAGGATCGCCTTCGTTGGCTTGGGCTTCATTTCCTTGCCAGGATTTATCTCTTGCAGGAAACCGCAATGGTCTGGCTGGTGAACGCAGCGGCACATTTTGGGGTTTTTGGACAGCCATTCATAGGATGAAAATTGAAGGCCGTGCACCACCAATTCTGGTTCTGGAAAATGTCTGCGGTGCTTTAACCTCCAATGAGGGCAGGGATTTCGACGAAATTTGTCGGGCCCTTTCGAGTTTTGGATATGATTTCGGCGCAGTCGTTGTTGATGCGAGTCATTTCGTTCCTCAATCACGGCCACGCTTGTTTATCATATGCATTTCTGAAGATGTGCCTCTCTCAGGTAATTTGGCGGTAAATGATCCAATCCCGGCGTGGACCACCGCTGCTTTGAAAAGTGCCTATGGCTGCCTGCCGATGGATTTGAAAGCCAAGTGGAGGTGGTGGAATTTGCCGAAGGCAAAATCAAAAAAATTGAACTTGGAAGCCTTGATAGAAAAAGACAACAGTTCGATTGTTTGGCATTCACCTGCGGAAACGCGAAGGTTGGTGTCGATGATGTCTCCCGTAAATCGACAAAAGTTGAAAATAGCTTCTAAATCGCGACAAGAAATGATTGGGGCCCTCTACAAGCGCACACGCGTGGAAAATGCTCATCGGGTACAACGGGCCGAGGTTCGCTTTGACGGTCTTGCGGGTTGTTTGCGAACACCAGGAGGTGGCTCAAGCCGACAATCAATTTTAGTCGTCAAAGGCAATGAAATCACGTCACGTCTACTGACTGTGAGGGAAGCTGCAAGGCTGATGGGAGTGCCTGATACCTACGTCATCCCTGAAAACTACAATGACGGATATCATATTTTCGGTGACGGATTGGCAGTGCCTGTCGTTGCGTTCTTGCGCGAACATTTGCTTGATCCTCTAGCTAAATGCGCAGTTCACAAGAACACCTCTCAGATGCGAATCGCGGCGGAGTGAATGGTCTTGGTGAAGACGGCAACGCTTCAAGACAAAGCTCCGTTTGAAACGAGGGAATTGCGGCTTGCATTGAAGGTATATTTGCAGACACCTTATCATGTTGCGGACGTAGACAAGACTGAGGCTATCGGCTCATTCAAATGGGGTGTTTATATTTTCTACGACTATGATGGCGAACCGATATACGTGGGTCAGACAAACGAAAAAGTCTCAGGAAGAATTGGCCGACACCTGACCAATCAAAGAACCGATGCTGTCGCAATGTCGGTGCTTGATCCTTTCGAAGTATTTGAGATCGAAGTTTATCCATTGCCGCAGTATCAAAGCGTTCACAGCAAGCATCCAAAATTCAAGGAAGCAAAGGCTCACCTCGATGCCTTGGAGTTTTATGTTCATGAAAAAGCAAAGAGCGAGAGCAGATTCAATGCAATTCTCAATGAGAAAGATCCTCCAGCGCCAATCAATAAATGCGACATGCCAATACCATTGAGAGGTAGAGTGGTTTCGGAAGATGTCCTGAAACTGCGAGGCCATCCTGATACGAGGACTGCAAGAAGAGCCCAGGTCATTTCGCGGCTTGCGCAGACAATCGCAGAGCGCGAAGTAAAAGCAGGATTGCGACGCACGTTGCTTACACAAGCAACCCGATTGCAGTGGTTGGCAAAACAGCGGTTCAATGCGCTTGGAGGAGAAGGCGCTGTAGAGATAGCATCCGAAGAAAGCGAAGAAAAACATCAAGACTAAATTTGGTTGAACCCGGCCGACCTTGTGTAGCGGGTGCTGGAGGTGGTTGCGGGGTATCCTGACCGGATTTTGCCTGTGAACGAAGCCGCCGCACAGGAACTCAAAAACCGCACCCTCACCAAACTCTACAATGCCCGTCCCGCATGGCTGGACAATGCCCACAAGGCGCTGGATGAAGCCGTGGCCGAGGCTTACGGTTGGGGCGATGACTGGCGGGCGGGGAAGCTCAGCGAAGACGAGATTCTGGCGCGGTTGTTCAAGCTCAATCAGGAGAGGAACAAGTAGCCGCACCGCCCTCAAGGCTATCGCTGCGGCCCCTCATCCGGCCTTCGGCCACCTTCTCCCACGAAGAGGCGCGGGAGAAGGCCTTCATGATTATCGCCTTCTCCCGTTTCTTCCAACGGGAGAAGGTGCCCGACAGGGCGGATGAGGGGCAGCGAGTGACAGCTCTACCCACCACAGTTTGCGCTTTTGGCTTGAAAGCACGCGCTATTTTTGACGCATTCCACACAATCAAATAGCATCGCCGAACTGTCGCTTGCGGTGAAGCGAATGAAGGAGATTGCATAATGGCAAAGTCAGTCAAAGGTCATATCAGCACAGAAAGCTTCGACGATTTTCTGGAGAATGAAGGCACCCTCGCCGAAGCAGAAGACGTGGCCATCAAGCGTGTGCTGGCTTGGCAAATCGCCAAAGGCATGAAAGCCAAAGGCATGACAAAATCCGCAATGGCCTCCGCCATGAAAACCGATCGACGGCAATTGGACCGCTTGCTTGATCCAGAAAATAAATCGG